>CALFOL010000272.1 GCA_937919915.1 uncultured Planctomycetaceae bacterium | reverse complement strand
GGCTATGCGCAAAATGGACTGCTACCAACGGCCGTGTCGGAATCGAAACCGGCAATCAGTATGTTCTCCCGTTAGGTGCAGTTCTAATACTCCGGTTGAGTCGTGTTCACTTTTCTTGCCTGAAAGGTCATGCAGAATAGTGAATGGCCACCGCTCAAATTGATGCGTGCCGAGAAACGCTGACTGGATGTCCTGTCGCTGCTTCTTCTTTTCTTCGGTTGCCGAGGAGCCACACTGTTGAGCACTCCACCGAAGAACCAGGAAGGTCACAGTTTGTTCTTCGCTTCTGTTCTCACGCCAGGCTCAAAATTGTTGTGCCGCACGAACACTCGATGCCGTTACGGAAGTGACCGTTTCACTACCAGCACGCGGCGCCAGCAAGTGAATCACCCGCGTTTCCGGAAGTTCACTTGCTGGCGATTCGTGCTGGTAATCGTCACGGAGCTGCGTTTTGTTCGCTGTTCTCCGATTTACAGTCGCGTCACCAATCAGATAAACTGTGGGCCCCGTCGATCGTCACCTATCTGGCCCTGAAAAACGCGTGATTACCCAAGCTCTACAACATTGCCGAGGCATCGGCCCTGTCCGTCTGGCCCAATTGCAGGCTTGCGGCGTACAAACATGGCACGATGCTGTTCATCATCCGGACCAGGTGCCAGCCGTTGTGCGCGCCGCAGTCATCGCCGAAAGCCGACGATCTCTGCAGGCTCTGGAAGACGACAATATACAGTACTTCGTCGATCATTTCTCGCCCCTGGACAGGTGGAGAATTCTGTCGCGATATATTGAGCGATGTGCGTTCTTCGATATAGAAACCACGGGGCTGGAGTACGACGACACCATCACCACCATTGCCTGCTGGCACGATGGGCGGTTGCACACTTTTGTTGAACACGAAAATCTGGACGACTTTCTGGATCTACTGGATGAGATTCAACTCCTGGTGTCGTTCAACGGCAGCACGTTTGATGTGCCTCGCGTTTTGGACGGGTTCCATATCCCAAATCTGCCGTGCCCGCATCTCGACCTGCGCTGGCCGTGCTATTACAAGGGCCTTCCAGGCGGACTGAAACACGTCACTGCATCTTTGGGCATCAAGCGGCCCGTGGACCTGCAGGACGCAGATGGAGACCTGGCAGTGCGGTTGTGGTCGCAATGGTCACTGCAGAAAAACGTAGATGCTCGCCAGCAGTTAATTCGCTACTGCGCTGCTGATGTTCTGCTCCTGAGACCGTTGGCCGAGTTTATTGCCGGCTTGCCGATGGATTCCCTGCCAGGGTTATGGGACACGTTGCCGCATAGCGCACCGCTGGTGGGACCGACCGGGCTACTCGAAGAACGACGACAGTTTTTGGCCGCCAGGTTTGGCAGTGCGAGTCCGCGATTACTGCGAACACGCCGCCGCAGATAGAACGCAATCCCGGATGGTCTCAGCTGCTGTGGCGGCGGAAAAACGTCAAACACAAAACGGATCGTGACGACACTCTTAAGCTGGCTCGACTGTGGCACTTCGCCAAGCTCCCCGTCATCATTGGCCGTTCTTGCGTCTGCTGCCTGTTGGGCATACCCAACCAGGCCGTGACTGGCGTGACGCAGTTTCTTAAAAACGCTGTGGAGGCTTCACCCGCCGATGGTGGATCACTGGTTGCTTTGTGGACATCGTGTCTCGCGCGAATGGGCCTGCGACTCCGGGGCTTCGGTGTGTTCACTCACCATGACGCGCGAATACCGATGTTGCTTTCAGGCATGTACACACGTTGAACAGACGATCATCAGCGACTGACACAGGCGTAACGCCTCGTTGACCGATTTGCCGCTTTCATGGTCTCACCAACAGTTACGAAGATTTCTGCGCCGGACTTGCCTCACCTTCCGCGTTCCTGGAATTTCCAGCGATGCAACACCTCGCCGGTGCTGGTGATCAGTTGAATGTTGGACAGCCGATGTGTTCCGGCACCCTGGGATGGGTCCAGGCGAATGCCGACCACGGCGTTCTCGGGTGTAAAGACGACTTCGTAGTCATGTGGTTCGCCATTGTGGTTCACTGCGAATGTGACGCTGCGGTCGCGGAAGTACGCAGGAGTCACTCCTTGTTCATGCCAAAACAGCTGAGCGTTCCCTGAAGATTCTGATGTCATGGTAAAACTGAACTTCATCTGCATTCGTGGCACTGCCTGCGGTAATTCGTAGCTGAAATGCGGATCTCGCCCACTGCTGCTGGCCACCATCGAAGCGTCGTTGATCACCAGCGCAACATCGTCGCCCGGTTGCCAGCCAGCCACTTTCTTGCCGATTTTTCGCGGCGGTGCTCCTTTTGTCCTGGGAGAACTTCCGCCGCCTTTGAGCGCTCCTTTGCCCTCCAGTTCCGGTTGGTACTTTGATGAATCGAATTTTGGGTTCAGCACCGGCTGGACCGCATTCGTGTCCTGCAGGAACTGTGCGATCAGCAGGTCCAGCTCCGCAACGCGGGCGGGGAGTCCCTGTGCCAGATCGTGCTGTTCGCCGATGTCACCGTTAAGGTTAAACAGTTTGTACCGATGCCTCCCCGCTTCGCCGTGATGAAACAACCGAATCATCTTCCAGTCACCACGATGGACACTGACCGCCGGCGGCAACCAGTCGGGAACAGCGGGATTGTGCGGAAAGAACGTAAAGATCGCGTCTCGATCCAGCGGCTTTCCGTTCAATGCAGGAACGATACTGATACCATCGAACAACTGCTGTGGTTGTGGAGTAATCGCCAGCAGATCCAGCAACGTCGGATAGTAGTCGCAACTGTTGATGACTTCATCGCTGCGACTGCCCGCAGCAACATGGCTCGGATATGCCAAAATCGCAGGGCCTCGAACGCCACCTTCATACATAGTTGCTTTACCACCGCGCAACGGCGCATTGCTGGTGGCGCTCGTGCCGTCGACTTCGTTGTACATGTTACCGCCGTTATCCGACGCGAAGACGATGATCGTATTGTCAGAGATCTTCAGGCGATCAAGCGTGTCCAGCAATCGTCCAACAGCATCATCCATACTGTGGATCATCGCGGCATAGGTCGGACTGCGCTGCGGATCGTTCGGATCGACCGTCTTTCGGTACTCGTCGATCAATGTTCGCTTAGCATCAAACGGAGCGTGGACGCTGAACATCCAGTAATTCAGAAAAAAGGGCACGGCCTTATGTTGCTCAAGGAACGCCACAGCTTCCGTTGCCATACGATCTTCAAGATGTTCGTCCGGAATATTGGGGTCGAAGTCCGGAAACTTCCAGGGCGCGACGTAACTGCCCGCAGGTCCTGGACCCGGCCAGTGTGGAACATCCACGTCGAAGCCATGCTCAAGCGGCGAATAGGGGGCTGCTCCCAAATGCCACTTCCCGAAATGTCCGGTGGCATAGCCGTTGTCTCTGAACATTTCTGCCAGCGTGTAGTAGTCGGTGTTCAATCGCGAAACAGAATTCGGAAGGATGGCCTTGGCATTGGGCGCGGCTTGGGTGCCTGGCGTCGCGTTCAACACCACTTTCGGCAAGTGACAGGTCGGAGCCGTGATGCCGGTACGAGCGGGACTGAGTCCCGTCAGGATGCTGGCTCGCGTTGGGGAGCACAATGGGCTGGACGAATACGCATGAGTAAACGTCATGCCACGCGCGGCGAGACGTTCAATGTTTGGCGTGCGGTAGAACTTTGTCGTGCCGAACAGCGTGGTGTCGCTCCACCCCAAATCATCGGCCAGGATGAAGACGACGTTGGGCTTGGCTGCTGACGCCGAACAGACTGTGGAGAACACGGTAAGCAGCCATGCCGCTAACCTCACGAGGCCATGTTGATGTCTCTTGATTGGCGTTATCACGTGTGTCCTTTGGGTAAAGGGTGATGGTTGGTGCGAAAAAAAACTGCCTGTTCGCCGCATTCACAGACCAGGCAGACCAAGCAGTCGACTAAGTCCGCCGCTTCAGGCCCAATGCCACACGTATTGACTGGCCGAGCTGAGACGCCGACTATGCAGGAGTCGGGCGACCTGCAGCGGGCGGTCGCTGGGGGGCCGGACAGCAGTCGACCGGACAGACATCGTGGTTCGGACCGAACTGACCAGTGCATTGTTGTTCTGCCCCGGACGTACGTTCCTGAATCAGCTTGCGAATCATCGTAACGAACAGAGGATGGGTGCCCGGCGTGATTGCTCGGGCCATCGATATCCCGAGTTCATCGCAGAGTCGCCTCGCTTCGTCGTCCAGGTCGTACAGGACTTCCATGTGGTCAGAAAGAAACCCGATCGGTGCCACAACGACATTGCGAACGCCATCGGCGTGCAATTGCTTGAGGTGATCACAGATGTCCGGCTCCAGCCACGGGTCCTGAGGCCGGCCACTGCGGCTTTGAAACACAAGCTTCCATCGATCTTCCGGCACCTGCAATTGCTCTGCAACCAGCCGACTGCTTTCGGTCAGCTGTTTCAGGTAGTCCGAAGAATTTGCCATCGAATCAGGAATACTGTGTGCCGTGAAGGCGATGTGAATGTCTGACGCATCGTCGCCGAGTTCCGTGATCGCTGTGCCGACATGCTCTGCGTTCACCGCGACAAAATCCGGATGATTGTAGAACACACGAATCTTGTGAATCTCGATGTCGTTGGCATCCGCCGCATCCTGCGCTGCGTAGACGTTCTCGCGGTACTGCCGGCAGCCGGAATAACAGCTGAAGCCGGATGTAATGAACGCTAACACTTTCTTCGCGCCACAGGATTTCAATTCTCGCATGGTGTCGGGCAGCAGCGGCTCCCAATTGCGATTTCCCCAGAAGATCGGCAGATCGATGTCGTTGTTTGCCAGTTCTGTTTTTAGGGCGCCCATCAAATCGCGGCACTGCTGGTTAATTGGGCTGACGCCACCAAAGTGGTTGTAGTGTTCGGAAACCTCCAGCAGCCTTTCGCGAGGGACATTCTTGCCTCGCAACACGTTCTCCAGAAACGGAATCACGTCTTCGGGACCTTCCGGTCCACCGAAAGAAACAAACAAGAGTGCGTCGTAGGTCTGCTGAGTCATATCGCCGATGTTACAGGTTGTGTACTTATGAGTCTGTGGCTTCGATACACGGTTTTACCGTTTCACAAGCACAGCGCCAACCTC
This sequence comes from uncultured Planctomycetaceae bacterium, assembly GCA_937919915.1. Classification (GTDB taxonomy): domain Bacteria; phylum Planctomycetota; class Planctomycetia; order Planctomycetales; family Planctomycetaceae; genus Fuerstiella. Next base: position 4,601 of record CALFOL010000272.1, on the reverse strand, counting down.
CGCGTGAGACACGCTTAGCGTTGCGGCAATGGGAGCGTGTCCGCAAACAATTCGAGTTCTCGGAAGTTATTGAATACCTGAGTACAGCGAATCTTCTGTCGCAACTCGGGCACTAACCCCTGACCGCCGACAACCAGAGCTGTTGAGGTGGATTGAGCGACATCGAACAACAGGTTGAAGTCCGCAGCGAATTTGTCCGCATCATTCACTGCCGTTACGCTCAGCCAGAACAACGCAGGTTTCATATCAACAATCGCCGTACGAACGCTGTCGAACGGCAGTGCGTTACCCAGCAGTGTGGCCCGCCAGCCTCTGTCGCGCAGGACCAGTTCGGCCATTCCCGCAGCAACAGTGTACGGATCATGCTCCAGAGTCCCACCCAGGGCGATTGCTCCTTCCTCCGGACCATCACCAATGGCTCTGCGCAGCTCATGCACAAGGCGGCTGGATATTTCACACGCACGACGTTCTTCGTAGACCTTCACGTCGCCGCACTTCCAGAGGTCTCCGATCTCGTGAAACGCGTCGGCAACAATCCTATCGCAGATGGTCGCAACAGACACACCGGAAAGGAAGGCATCGAGAATCACGCGAAGGGCGACATCCTCTTCCCCGGAACGCAACGCCGCCAGAAAAGCAGTCTGGCTTCCTTCAACGTCTTGAGATGCCAGGCCGCAACCTTCAGGCAGGCCAATCGCTGCTGCCTCACTCAGTCCGCGAGCGGATTGCCTGATAAAGTTTAGAACGTCGCTCAGTGCCAGACGACGATGCCCGCCTGCTGTTTTCATGGCTCGGATCTTGCCTTTGTCGACCCAACGCTTCAATGAACTCTCACTGACGCCAATCGCAACCGCGACTTCCTTCGGCGAATAATACGACGGCATGAACAGCCCCAATCTGCGGTGGCAGGCAAGTATTTAAATTGTACAGGATTGTCCGATGTGGCATCGGTATTGATATGCGTGGGAAACCACATCATCAAATCTCACGGGCGGCACACTTTGATGTCACTAATAAGTTTTAGTCATAACGTGCAAATCGTCCACGGAGATTTATCATGCATTCCTGAGTTGGCGGACTGCCGCCAGGGTGCGACCAGGGTGCGACCGCGACTCGACATTTTGATGCCGCGTGGCTGCATGATTGCGCTGTACGGCCGATGTCTGGGGTCAGGAGCATGAATCTACGAAACGTTCACCCGGCGTTCATTTTGCGAAGACCACTGATGGGTCGTAACTGAGACCAGAATCAGGAGCCAGTCAATGCACGTAACAAGCCACAGAAAGTCAGCACAAGGTGCCACTGCTTGAGTCACGCAATTCGTGATTCTAGTCTTCTGGCAGCGCGAGGATATCTTCGTCGCTCTTGTCGGGGGCATCCGACGAGTCCTCTGGGACAGCAGGCGGGGGGGCGGGGGTTGCCGACAGTCGGGGCCGTTTTTTCTTCGCAACGGTCTTTGGTGCCGCAGCTTCCGCCTGCGGATCTTCCCCACCCGTCATCAGGATATCAGCACCGCTGTCATCCGGGGCGTCATCCCCGAACGGATCAAAATCGTCATCCACCGTTACGGGTGCCTTGGGTGACTTAGCCGTTTTCGCAACAGTCGGCGTCGGTGATTTTTTGACTGCTGGTTTCTGATCAGGAGGTGATTCTCCCGGCGTTCTACCAGATTTCGACTCCGCATCGCCCCCAGCACGGCGCTTACGTTTGGCGAGGAGTTCCTTCGTTTTCTGAACCAAACGAACCTCGGCCGCTCGAAATTCATTGGTCATTTCTTCGACCTTTTGCCAGCGATTGTCCGGATCCAGCGCCAGACCTTTCATGATCGTATCGGCAATCTGGCGATCCATTTTGGGAACAAGCTCCAGTAGGTCAACGGGAGGCTGATTGATGTGCTGCATGACGGCGTCAAGCGTTAGAGCCGCATCCCATGGATGACGATTTGCATACATTTCGTAGCACGTCACCGAATAAGAAAACACATCAATCCGATGATCTGTCGGACGACGCTTAATGAGTTCCGGCGCCATATAGTTGGCAGTGCCAGTGCGATTGCCCGGTTTGCAAAAATCAGGAGTATTGGGGACAGTCAGGCCGAAATCGATCAGCCTGATCTTGTGGTCATCCGTCACCATAATGTTGCGGGGACAGATGTCGCGGTGAATAAACCCCTGCTTATGGAAATAGTCCAATGCCTCGCCAATCTGGATCAGGAACCGCGTTCGATAGCGTCTCAGGTCATCTGACTGCAGGTCGACCAGAAGACTCAATCCAGAACCTTCCACATAGTCCATCACCAGAAACATCTCTTCTTCAAGTGTCCAGCCGACCTCCAGCGTCTTCACGATATACGGGTGCTGCAATTTGAAGGCGATCTGTGTTTCGGTAGGTTTGTTCAATCCTTTGAAACGGTCTTCAAATCGCTTGGTCTTCTCTTTGTCCAGTACCTTCACTGCGACGTAATGACCACTCATTTTGTCTTCGGCACGCCAGACCTTTGACATACTCCCCTGACCAACCCGGCCAATCAGTTTGAACCGTTTCTCAATGTCCGTCTTTTCGACTTTAGATTTACCGAATAAGCTCATCGTCGCTCCGCCAATCGAGACTGCAGTGATCGACACATCAGGCTGCCAGTACGATACAGTGTCCGACGAAGCAGGTAGTCAAGTCAAGTGCGGCGTGAGTCCGACTGCCGGGAAGGGGACATCTCGCGGGCGATAAAACCACGCACCTCAGAGCCAGACCGTACTAGCGAGGATGGCGGCTGACTGCCTGAACTGGCGGTCGTGAGTCGCAACATTGGTGACTGTTACGCACGATTAAATTGTTGCGAACGCCTGCTGGCCAGGCGATTCGCAATGCGGCGGCAGTGACATCAATGTCTTCTGCATCGATTTCAAGCACGCCTTCCAGGCAAATTCCGTCCGCCACACTGCGAACAACCAGTGAGGAAAAGTTCAGGCCGTCTTCGGCAAGCAGTTGTGTCCTGATGCTGGCCTCAACAGAAGAACATGATTCATTGGGCACTACGAGAGGGGGGGATTGACGCATGTCTACAGATCTTTCTTTGTGGTGAGAAAGAGACTACGAAAGCCGTCTTTGGCCCCATGAGTGTCACAAGCATCCATGCAACATAACTATACTCAACCTCAAGCGTGCGTACAGGTCGATTTCCTCCCCTGTGCTATACCATCTGGAAAACAAAACCCCACCCGTTACGCAGTCTGCCTATCTTACTCCTCTGCAGACTCATCATCGGTGCCCAATGCCTGCCTCAGGCGGCGAATGGCTCGCAGGTATCGCATACCAGCAGCCGGAGCAGAAAGCCCCAATGCTTCAGCAACTTCTCCATTGCCGAGGTGTTCGAAGTGGCGCATGAGAATCAGCTCGCGATCGTCATCCGGAAGTTCGTTCAATGCTTCCAGGAAACGTTGTTCCATTTCTTTGCGAACAGTGGCTGCTGCTGGTGTGAGTTCCGTATCTTTCAATAGCGAAGCCAGGTCAGCGGCCGAACGATCATCACTCCCAAGACTTGAAATTCGTTGTTCTCGATCAACGCTCCGGCGCTTCGCCGTTCGATGACGACGATGCATATCAATGATGCGATCCTTAGCCAGTTGCCGCAGCCACAGATGAAACGGCATGGTTGGATTACTGATGTAATCTTCCATACGTCGACTGGCTTCGAACAATACGTCCTGCACGACGTCGCTGGCATCGACTCGACTTGCCAGAGCGTTATCCAGCCGCATCTGAATCAAACGGCGCACGGCCACGCGATGACGGTCCATCAACCGATTCACAGCGTCGGGGTCACCGTCTTTTACGCCTTTCAGCAACTGCTGAGTCTGGTCACCTTCCGGCCACATGTATTGCTCCTGCTGCGTTCCCGATCGTTGCTGTGCCAGATGTTAGCGGAATGCTAACCACAAGTGTACCAGCGCTTTACCGGACGACCTGTTCCAGGATCCTCGAGAGATTGCGCAATCCCAGGCAAAGTTGCTTCACAGGTCGCCTGAAAACGCCGGGGCTTCAAACCGCCGGAGCATAGCGGGTGAGTGTACGATATTTTGCAGTATTCCCTGCGTGCGCCACCATTTGTTTCCACCGCTTGAATACGTGTTTTCAATTGGGTTTAATGACACACGCAGACGCAGCACAACCGCTCAGTGTACTATTATCAGGAAGCACTTTCGATGGCCGACAAACCCGAACGCCGTGAGCTCACGTTCCATTCACTCGAAGATGCCGTGGCCGATGCAGAACGGCTGGCAAGTGGGGAAGTTCGCACAACGGGCAAACACATATTCGCACAGATCCTGAAGCACCTGGCGCTGACCCACGACATGGCGACCGGAAAGATCGTCGGGCCGCGGCCGCCATTCTTCATGCGGTTGATGATGCCGTTGATGAAGGGGATGATTCTGAAGGGGCCCGTGAAACCCGGTTTCAAACTTCCGACCGCTGCCGAATCGTTCTTCTGGCCGGGAGGGAACACTGACGTGAACGAAGCGTTGACGGACCTGAAGGAATCGGTGAAGAACTACAACACGAATGGTCCATTGCCAGTACATCCGGTTTTCGGCAAGGTACCACAT
>CALFOL010000271.1 GCA_937919915.1 uncultured Planctomycetaceae bacterium | reverse complement strand
GGGGGGAGCCCGGCCGTTAGACCATTTCCATGGATTCGATGCCGAGCTTTCCCTGGACTGTGCGGCTGAGCGTTTCGCGAACGATTTCGATGGGGATTCGGTCGTAGACTTGTTGGAAGAAGCCTTCGACAATCATATGCATCGCCTCGTTCTGGCTGATGCCGCGACTTTGAGCGTAGAAGAGTTGCTCTTCGTCGACACGGCCGGTCGTGGCGCCGTGAGTACAACGCACGTCGTCAGCGTCGATCTCCAGCCCCGGAATGCTGTCGCAGCGACAATCGCCGCTGAGCATCAGTGCATCACTGCGCTGATATCCGTCGGTTTGCTGTGCTGCTGCGTCGACTTTGATCATGCCACGCCAGATGACGCGAGATGCGTCGCGCAGAACTTCTTTGTACAGCAGGTCGCTGTGTGTTCCCTGAGCTTTATGATGCTGCTGGGTGTAGTAGCTGATCTTTTGCCGGTCGCTGGCAAAGGTCACGCCGTTGACTTCGGCTGTGGCCGCTCGACCATTCAGATTCACGTCCTGATGAATATGACTCAGCTTGCTGCCGAGCCCGACAACGGTCCACTGAAGCGAACCTGCATTGCCGACGTTGCCCGCCTGGTGAGCAAAGTGCCACGACTTCTGGTTCCAGTTCTGCAGCTGAACATAACGCAGGTTGGCATGCTTACCGACGATTAGCTCGACACAGCCGACATGAAGTCCGTTGATGTCTTCGTTGGCAGACGTGGTTTCTTCAAGGAGAGTCGCTCGTGATTCGTCCTCGACAATGATCAGCGTGTGACCGAAGTCCGCGACGCCGTCCTTCGTGTGAGCGATCAAACTATGCAGAGGCAGGTCGACTTCAACACCTTTGGGGACATACAACAACGTTCCGCTGGTCCAGAACGCGGCGTGCCATGCACTGAAGCGGTCAGAGTCCGGCTTAACCGCTTGCCGCATGAAGTATGGTTCCAGCAGTTCGCGGTTTTCTGTCAGCAAAGTCTGTAGATCACCGAACAGCACCCCTTTAGCTGTGATGTCTTCGCTGATGGCTGCATGAGTCATGCTGCCATCGACGTGGCGAATGCTGCCACCGTATTCAGTCTCGTTTGCCAGCAACGTGCTGACAGATGACGCGTCGGATTCACCAGTCGCCGGGCGAAATTTTGCTGCGTTGAAGATTCGCAGGTCAACGCGTTTGAATTCTTCCGGGTCAAGTTCTTCCGCCAGAAATTCTTCGTACCTGGCGAAGGCAGCGCGGCGAGCATCGGTTATCCATGATGCCTCGTTGCGGTTGCTGAGGAACTCGTCAAAGACTTCACTGCTGAAGCCAATGCGGGAGATATTGATTGTTGCTGTCATGGGTTTCTCAATGCAGGCCTGTTCCGACCTGCTGAACTGCTGAACTAGAAACGCGGCTGAGGCACTGGGCTCGCCGGTGCGACTTCGTTCGGAACATTCCCAACGTGCCGCATACTGACCCTACCGGCCATCCGATCAGCCAACGCTGCCTTCCATTTGCAGTTCGATCAAACGATTCATTTCCACTGCATATTCCATTGGCAGTTCTTTTACCAGTGGTTCAATGAATCCGGTGACGATCATCGCACTGGCTTCAGCTTCGGTCAGACCACGGCTCATCAGATAGAACAGCTGCTCTTCAGCAATCTTGCTGACGCTGGCTTCGTGTTCAATTGCCACGTCCTGCTCTTCCACTTCGATGTACGGATACGTGTCGCTCTTGCTTTCCGGATCCAGAATCAACGCATCGCAGACGACGTTGCTCTTGCAGTGATGGGCACCCTTTTCGATTTTGACCAGGCCACGATAACTGCCGCGACCGCCGTCCTTAGTAATACTCTTACTGATGATGCGGCTGCTGGTGTGGGGAGCACAGTGGACCATCTTGGCTCCTGCGTCCTGATGTTGTCCCTTACCGGCGAACGCGATCGACAGAGTTTCACCGCGAGCGCCCGGTTCCATCAGATAGATGGCTGGGTACTTCATGGTCAGCTTGCTGCCCAGATTTCCGTCGACCCACTCCATTAGCGAATCGCCGTACGCCATGGCCCGCTTAGTCACAAGGTTGTAGACGTTGCTCGACCAGTTCTGAATGGTTGTGTAGCGGAAACGACCGCGGCGTTTGACAATAATCTCTACAACCGCGCTATGCAGGCTGTCGCTGCTGTAGGTCGGAGCCGTACAACCTTCGACATAGTGAGCCGAAGCACCTTCATCCACGATGATTAGAGTGCGTTCGAACTGCCCCATGTTTTCGCTGTTGATGCGAAAGTACGCCTGCAGCGGAAATTCGATATGCACGCCTGGTGGCACATAGATAAACGATCCGCCGGACCACACAGCACTGTTGAGTGCCGCGAATTTGTTGTCTTCCGGTGGAATGATCTTCGAGAAATATTCTCTGAAGATCTCCGGATGGTCCCGCAAAGCGGAATCGGTATCGGTGAATAATACGCCCTGTTTGGCGAGGTCTTCCTGCAAACTACCGTACACTACTTCTGATTCGTATTGAGCCTTCACGCCGGAAAGATATTTCTTTTCGGCTTCAGGAATACCCAGACGGTCGTAAGTCTTGCGAATGTCTTCCGGGACATCATCCCAGCTACGTTCCTGACCTTTTGAAGCCTTCATGTAATAGAAGATCTCGTTGAAATCGAGGTCGGACATGTCGCCGCCCCAGTTGGGCATCGGCCGTGATTCAAAGATCTCCAGCGACTTCAAGCGGAAATTAAGCATCCACTCAGGCTCTTTTTTCATCTCCGAAATCTGAGCCACCATCTCACGGTCCAGGCCCTTGCGGCTCTTGAACTCGTAATTGTCGGTGGAATCGTGGAAGCCGAATTGGTAATCACCAATCGATACGTCTTCTTTTTCCGGTGCGTCGGTGCTCATGGTCTATTTTTCTATTTGTAGTTCAGGCTCTGCCTGGAATCTGTTGTTTGGTCGTAGTCACATCGGATCGACGTATCAGGCGATGCCGTTGAATGCCGTGCACTGAGTGCGATGGCTGCAATTATACAGCGGCCGCTTCTTCTGCTTTGGCGTTGTCCGCAGCGGCGTCCGGGTGTCGCTCACGAATGTCAGCGTAACCGTTGGCGTGCAGGTCGTGAGCCAAAGCTGCGTCGCCGGTTTCGACAATGCGTCCGCCCAGCATTACATGCGTGAATTTCGGTGGGTTGTATTCCAGCAGACGCTCGTGGTGAGTAATAATCAGGACGCCCATTTCAGGGCCCGCCAGTTTCGCCAGACCTTCGCTGACGACTCGCACAGCATCGCTGTCCAGACCACTGTCCGTTTCGTCCAGAATGGCGAATTTCGGTTGCAGCATGGCCATCTGCAGGATTTCCATTCGCTTCTTTTCGCCGCCGGAGAAACCGTCGTTCAGGTATCGCCGAGCGAACTCAACATCCATCCCGAGTTCTTCCATCTTCGCTTTGATTTCCGTACGGAATTCACGCATCCCGACCAGGCCTTCGCCTTCTTTGCGGTCTGGATTGCGGATGTTACTGACGGCGTGGCGAATGAAGTCAGCGACTTTGACACCAGGAATCACAACCGGATACTGAAACGCCAGGAACATCCCAAGACGAGCACGCTCGTCTGCCGCGAGTTCCGTGATGTTGACGCCATCGATTTCGATGGAGCCAGCTGTGATCGAATAGTTCGGGTGACCCGCCAAAGCGTAGGCCAGTGTACTTTTGCCGGAACCATTCGGGCCCATCAAAGCATGAACTTCGCCCTGACGAATTTCCATATTCACGCCCTTAAGAATCGGCGTGTCGGCGACAGATACGTGGAGGTCGGTGATTTTGAGCAGGCTGCTCATGGCGTTCGCAATTCCTTGTGTGTGAGCCAACCGGCCGACAATCGCTGTCAGTTCGGGCGCTCGGGATTCAGTCAAACTTGTTTGTAGTAAGAACTTCGAGATGGCGACTCGAAGAGATCGGATCACTGCGGCTCGGAACTAAACGTTCAGAGCTGAGTACCCGCTGTGATGAGGAACAGGCAACGTCTGCTCGCCCTTCGTCACCTTCCGGGCTTTGATTTTGTCCTGGACTCTCATCAGGCCTTCCAGCAATGCTTCCGGTCGTGGAGGACAACCAGGCACATAAACGTCCACTGGCACGACCAGGTCGACGCCCTTCACAACGTGATAGCCATGTTTAAAGTACGGGCCACCACCAACGGTGCAGGCCCCCATCGCGATGACGTACTTGGGGTCAGCCATCTGTTCGTAGAGACGTCGAACACGACTGGCCATCTTGAAGGTCACTGTACCGGCAACGATCATCAGGTCTGCCTGGCGAGGAGTCGCACGAAACGCTCCGGCACCAAATCGGTCGATGTCATACTTACTTGCACCGGTTGCCATCATTTCAATAGCACAGCACGCCAAACCGAATGTCATCGGCCAAATACTGGACTGCTGTCCCCAGTTCATGGCATCTTCCAATGTTGTCGTAATGACGTTCTCTTCGAATCGTCCTTCGATCCATGTCATGTCGGTATCTACCTTGTTTTATTTACTAACCAATTCGCAATTTGACTGAATCCCATGACGCCACATCACAGGTCGTGCGATTCACAAACTGTATCAGGCTCACGACTTGTTTCACAACGCCCCGGATTTTCCAAACTTTGAATTTCAATTTTGAGATCGGTGTTTTGAAATCTCAGACTTCACTTCTGAGATCTACGTGGCTGCCACCTGAACCTCGAATTCGCAACAGTGGTGGCCATCTCGACAACGGTTCTTGAATTCCACGGGTGCACCCAGCACCTGTTCCAAAACCTGCCGCTCGATCTGGCAGATTGTTTCGTCCACATCTGCCAGCATCGGAAACGGACAATTCGTCTCGCGTAAAATCGGCAACATTGACGAATGATCGCTTTCCACATTGAAGCCGCTCGACTTCATCTCATCTGCCAGCTGGTCAAGACGCACATCGACCGAAGCCGTTTCTGTCAACTTGTGACGAAATCGTTCAGCCAAACGATCTCGGACCTGAGAAATCAGCTGTTCCTTAACAGCCGAATCCTCAAGGCCGACAATGGACTCCCAAAAGACGACCGCCAGTTCTCGATAATCTTCACCCAAAGAATGCAGGCCTTCAGACGTCACCTGATACACGTTCTTCGGACGTCCTCGAGACTGCGACTGCTGCTCGACTTTCAGTACTCCACATGCCTCGAGCCGCGAAATTCGCTGACGAATCGCGTTTCGCGTGACTCCCATTAAATCGCAAAGATCCTGCACATTGGCACCGCAGTTGCGCTGCAAATGCTTCAGGATTTCACGGTCTTTTGTATCCAGGGGAGCCATGCGGTTCTTTTCCGTCTGTTAGATCGGGTTAGGTGGATTGTAGAAACAGAATACAATTTGGCAATTTTGGTTGCCAAAAATGTCGGAAGTGAGATGCAGTCTCAGGAGGCGTTCTCAATCCTTGAGTTGTCACTTCCAATATCCCATCGCAGTCACCCACCGATTCACTCGTCGCTTCGGCTTCTTCTGAATGACATTCCAACGCCATTTGACGCCTATCCCTGCCTGCCGTACAAGTACAACAGTCCAAACGTTCTTTCAACGAAGTATTCTCAGGGGCCTCTGATGAAGTTGTGTTCTCAGTTCGTTTTGGCATATGTGATTATCCACGCGATGGCTGCCACCAGTCTTCAGGCGGAATTTATGGCTGGTGCGGCGATTGTCGACGTGACGCCGACAGCGTTCCCGGTACTGGTTAACGGAGGGATGACCAGTCGTTCAGCCACGGAAGTTGTGACTCGAATCAACGCGCGAGCGATCGTAGTTGACGGTGGCGGACAACGTCTCGGGATCGTGGTCGTTGACAGCTGTATGATGGGACGGCCGTTGCTGGACGAAGCCAAACTACTGGCCTCGAAGATGACTCAACTTAAGCCGGATCACATCCTGATCTCGGCTACGCACACGCACACTGCACCGGCATCCATGGGGTGTCTGGGGACCGATGCCGACACGACGTATCAGCCTGTCCTGCGAGCAGGCATCGCTGAGGCCCTGGCAAAAGCGGAAGCGAATCTGGAACCAGCACAAATCGGCTGGGCGGTAGAAAACGCAGCGGACTTCACAGCACTGCGGCGGTGGATTCGACGCCCTGATCGCCTGACAGTCGATCCTTTCGGCGACATGACTGTGCGAGCTAACATGCATGCTGGCAGAAACTGGGACGACGTCACCGGCGAATCCGGGCCTGAAGATCCTGATTTGACGATTATGTCGCTGCAGGCAACGGACGGCCGACCAATCGCCGTGCTGGCCAACTTCTCGATGCACTATTTCTCTGGCCAGAAAGCGCTCGCGGCGGATTACTTTGGACTGTACTGCGAAGGCCTGCAGGAAAGCATGGGACACCAGGACAAGGCGCATCCTTCCTTCGTCGCCATGATGTCGCACGGGTGTAGCGGAGACATCTGGCGTCGGGATTACACTCGACCAGAAGCCGAATGGGATCCCTATCCCGAGATCGAAGAATACGCTGCCGGACTGCAAAAGCTGACAGAGAAAGCCTGTGAATCGATTTCCTACAGCAGCGGTGTCGATGTCGCGATGGCAGAAGCCCGCCCCCAGTTGAATTACCGCGTACCGGATGCAGCGAGACTGAAGTGGGCTCAGGACGTCGTGGCGGAACTCGGCGATCGAGCTCCCAAGACGACAACGGAAGTGTATGCGAAGGAGGCCATCATTCTGCACGAGCGTCAGTCCACAGAAATCGTGGTGCAGGCGCTGCGAATCGGGGACATCGGTATCGCGACCACGCCGTGCGAAACCTATGCACTCACCGGAATCAAAATCAAACGCCAAAGTCCGCTGCACAAGATGATGGTGATTGAGCTGGCTAACGGTGGCGACGGATACATTCCTCCGCCAGAACAGCATGTCCTTGGCGGCTACAACACCTGGGCCGCTCGATCGGCAGGGCTGGAAGTTCAAGCGGAACCCAAAATCGTGGAGCACGCCTTGCAACTCCTGGAAAGCGTCGCGGATCGAAAACGGCAAGTGCGGCAGCAAACGTTGGGGCCTCTTGCCGTGGCGGTGCGAGATGCACTGCCGCTTGCATGGTATCGGCTGGACGAAACGGATGGACCGTGGGCAATTGATTCTTCACCTCATCAGCATTCGGCGATGTACGAACCTGCGGTGGCTCGCTTTCTTGAGGGGCCGAAGTCGAAGCTGCTTTGTGCTGCTGATGAGACCAATCGGTGTGCCCATTTTGCTGGAGATCGTTTGCACAGCAGGCTTCCACACGTCCGCGAGTACACGTTGTCAATGTGGTTCTGGAACGGGATGCCGAACGACGCACGAAGCACAACCGGCTGGATGTTCTCACGAGGGCGTCACAACGGATCGGCGGCGGAGGGGGACCATCTGGGAATTGGCGGCACCGCGACGCAGCCAGGTCGGATCATTTTTCAGTCACACACTGAGGAGCCGCTGGTGGGAGACGCAGAGATCGCTCGCTGGACATGGAATCACATCGCATTGGTGAGTGACGGCAGGCGAGTACAGATTTTCCTGAATGGTGATCAAAGTTTGGAATTCGAAAGACCAACCGCATCCAGTGGCAGGTCAGACATACCGGACTTCTTTTTCGGCGGCCGCTGCGACAACCAGGACAACTGGGAAGGCCGTCTGGATGAAATCGCCGTGTTTGACCGGGTGCTCACGTCAGCAGAAATCGAAACGCTGGCGGGAGAATCCAGCGACGTTCCCTGATATGATCTGCCCATGCTCCGCAACCCACTAATTTCAGGAAAGAACCTGTTTCCATTTTGCCGCTCTATGAGTCGCATGCTGACGGCAGGTGTGGAAATCCGCAAAGCGCTGAAGACAGCATCGTCGAATTCCCGCGACTCACGGCTGACGGAATCCGTGAAAGCGGTTGCCGTACAGGTCAACAAAGGCGACGACCTGACGCATGCGTTTCGATCTCAGGAAGGGCGCTATCCCCCACTGTTTCTGGACCTGCTGAATGTTGGGGAACTGACTGGCTCGGTTCCGGAAATCTTTGATGCGCTGGCCGAATTCTACGAAGCCAGCACGAAACGCATGCAGGAGTTTCGCTCTCAGATTGCGTGGCCAGTAATGCAGCTGGTCGCGGCAGTCCTGATCATCGGCTTGCTGATCTTTATTCTGGGGATCATCGGCGAGTCATCGCCCGGGCAGGAACCCAACGACATTCTGGGACTCGGACTGATCGGTACAAGCGGTGCTGTCAAGTGGTTCACGATGTGCTTCGGCAGCGCTGGGATGTTGTGGGTAGGCTATATTTTTGTGACGCGTTCAACCGCCGGACGAGAAGCTCTGCATCCGTTTTTGATGACGTTGCCAGGCATTGGATACTGCATGCGATCGTTCGCGATCGCTCGATTCTCCTGGTGTTTCGCGTTGACGCAACAGGCCGGCATGAGCATCCAGCCATCGCTGGAAGCCAGCATGAAAGCCACGGCCAACGGTGCGTTCATCGCCAGTACCGACAACGTCTGGATGCAGGTCAGGGAAGGCGAAACGTTAACCGATGCGTTGAAGTCCACAAGACTGTTTCCGGTCGAGTATTTGCACATGGTCGACACAGCAGAACAAAGCGGTACCGTTCCGGAAACGCTGCATCGCATGAGCCATACGTTCGACGAAGATGCTCATCGTGCCATGACCTGGATGACTTCGATCCTGGCCCGCGTTATCTGGGGGATGGTGGCTGCTTTCATCATCTTCATTGTGATCAAGTTTGTCATGCAATACGTCGCAATGTTAAACTCGTTCATGTAAGCCGGAACATGTCAGCCTCCCGGCGTGCAGATTTCGAACAGCGCAGAAAACACGGCGCCGATAAATGCCCGGAACATCGATATCAGCACCGCGAAGGCAGCAACTCCTCCAACAACACCGACAAGTAATGCTGCTGCAACCTGTTTCAGAACAGTAAAGATTGTGCTTCCACCAGCGGATGGGGAATCGCTGCCTGATTGTTCTGCAACGACACGTTCGCGGGTCGCAAAGCACACCCAGCAAAGGTCTTTGCCAGGTATGCGTTCCTGTTGACTGATGGGACAGAGATCCTGTTCGGCATGTTCAGTCATACGTCGGCCTCCGCAAGGTTTGCGTCAATCGACAATTGCAACCTTTCTTTGCAGCTGCCAGCCGATGAGCGTCATCACGGACAATCCGGCGATTACTCGCAGCACGCTCGCGTACGGAAATGGTACGCCCGTCGGTCGCACCCGAAACTGCGGCGTGTTGTAGGCCAGAGTCAAATACCCGAGCGTCGCGATCACCGCCGTGAACGCCACCAACCGAAAGCGGTAACGCAGGTAACTGGCTGCCACAATCACAAAAAAACCGACCACCAGCTCACTCTCGGCACGCTCTCCCATAGCCGCAACAGCTGTCAACAGCAACACGTCGCAGGATGTCGACAGATAGCCGAAAATCGGCGGAAAAACTCTCAATCGTAAGGCTGCAAAAACGACAGCTCCCAGAAAACAACCAAACAACGCAGTGCTGAGTTGTTCGCCATAGGTAGTCTGTGCTTCCAGCTGAAGCCGGAGCCGAACAGGAGTTAACAACAGCCATGCCCCAGAACATCAGCACCGCGAACACTCTGGTTGCATTGATGCGTTGGGCTGACTTCAGTTCCTGCAGACGCTGGAACACAAACCAATCGGTT
>CALFOL010000270.1 GCA_937919915.1 uncultured Planctomycetaceae bacterium | reverse complement strand
TCTACGGGCTGAAGGTCTGTTGTGCAGAATACCGCAAATCGCACTGTAGCCCTAGAGGATTATTCTGCTTTGCAGCCAGCAATATAGGAAGTGCGTTCTAAAGTCGCACACACTGGTTCAGCTTCAATCAGTGTCGCCTGAGTCGCACGGCACAGGTCAAGCAACTCACCAGCCAACTGCATGACTTCGATTTCGTCGTAACTCTCGCCAAGAGTATCATGCAATTGCTTAGCTGTCTTCGCGATATCCGTCAAACCGTGAGTCGTGGCGGTGATCGTTTATGAATCCGTGATATCCAGCAATTGCTGCGTGTTCTGATCTTCCAGTGCAGAAATCAACTGCTCCAGGACAAGGCCGATATTTAACGCCGACTCACGACTGATCTTCATTTCGCCATTTTCATATTCAGATTGGCTGGACCGTAAACGCACGGCGACAATAAATCGTTCGACAAGTTCAGGATCAAACTGCGACCCGGCACAGCGCCTGAGTTCCGCGTATGCCTCCGAACGAGACATTGTGGCTCGGTGTGATACTCCTGAAACCATGGTGTCGTAAGCGTTGGCGATCGCCAGGATTCGAGCTCCAACAGCCGGTTTTCGACTTGGCGCCGCTCCCCGTTCTGAGTTGCTCATATCAAAATGTACAACATGTTGCTCGACGATCTCGGTCAACACCACAGACCCAAAAGAACCTCGCACCATTTCGACGCTCAAGTGGTTGTACGTCTGCACCAGTCCGAGTTCTTCCGGAGTAAGACGTCCCGGCTTCCGCAAGATCGCATCGGGAATGCCAATTTTCCCGATAAGCAGTCGCTTATATGTTTTCGCACATAATAACCTTCGAATCATCCTTACCTGAAGCACGGGGTGGTCATTCATTATGTGCGATTATTTGTGAGCGGGTGCTTATCATGCAGCAGGGCGGCAATTTCCAGGACATAACATTCACGCAGACTCAACAATCCTTCGCCGGTCGCGACGCACATATCAGCAACTCGCCGACTATGAACAGCAGTCGACTGGTCTCGATGAGCCAATGCCGATGTTAGCGCGGCGACGGCGTGATAGGGAATTGCGGATGCCGCTTTGTGGGTCATCTCCTGCTCACGAGTCGGCGCCGTCTCCGTCTCCATTTTTGCGATTTGTGCCTGAGCACGATCCCAGCGGACTACCTGATTTCGTCCATTTCGCTTGGCGACATATAAACATCGGCCTGCCTGATCCAATAGATCCTGAGGGAATTCCGGATTCTGACACAGCGCGGAAACTCCAAGGCTCGCAGTGATCGAGAGTTTTTCGAATCTTAGTGATTTGACGGCCAGTCGGCATTGCTCCGCCTTCATTTCCGCATCGTCGATTGTTGTATTGGGCATCAGGATTGTGAACTCTTCACCCCCGTAGCGGCAGACGAGATCGGTCTCGCCAACCGTCTTCATCAACACTGCGGACATCTGTCTCAGAACTTCGTCACCCATACCATGACCGTGATTGTCATTGACTGCCTTAAAGAAGTCGATGTCCACCATCACGCCTGACATCGGCAACTGCTGTGTCTGAGCGTCTCGCCAATAATTTTCGAAAGCATGGAAGAAGCTGCGGCGATTCAGGCATCCAGTGAGCGTGTCGCGTGTCGCCAGCCATTCCAGCTCATGGTTCTGTTTGCGAACTTCGTCTGTGGAAACTCGGAGTGATGTCAGAGCGAAGCGGAGTTCTTCCTGTTTTCGCTGCAGCAATGTGACATCTTCGAAACTGGCGACAAGACCGCGAGTGACGTTCTTTTCGTTTTTCACGGGCACCGTGCTGACGGAATATGTTCTGGGGTCTTCACCCTCTCCGTGTGCCAGCAAGATACCCTTTGTCGGTTTTTCCCTGCGAGTTGAAGCATCCCATGGCAGGATATCTGTGGTGGCTTCTCCGTTGCCGTCGACCACCTGAAAGGCGAATTGCCCTGGGCGGGTGCCCAAAAGCGTGTCAGTGGACTTTCCGGTCGCCGTGGCAAATGATTCATTCGCCAGTACGATCGAGTTATCACAATCCAGCACCAGCAGACCTTCCGACAACGCGTTCAGAGCGTCGCGAACGCGGTTTGGTACCACCTTACTTGGATTGATTTGCCGCAGTACTCTGCGAAGAAAGACAGAGAATCCGACAAACAAAGACGCAGCGACAAAGATCGTCAGCGTCAGGTCCGTTCGGACTGTTTTGCCGAACACCCGGACACCTCCGTGCGGAGCCCAGCGAACTTCCAGTTGCCCCCACGGTTCCCCCTGCGAGGAGATCGGGACAACGTTTTCATCTTTCGCGAACGTGTCAGTGGTCGACTGCCACACGCCAGTGTGGCGGTCGGATTCGAGAACCACTTTGCCTGAAGCTTCACGGACTGCAATCGACCGCACATCCGGATTCCGCTCTCGGATCATTTCGAGCGTATGCTTCAGCTCATCAATTTCCATCCTTGGCGCAAGAGCCATGAAGCTGATGGCAGTCGTTTCCGACAGTGCTGTCCGGGCTTGCTGAATCTGCAGCTCTTCATTAGGAATCAGGCCAATCATGCCCAGCCGTCAGCAGTACGCTGACAACCAGACTGACTAGTCCGAGCACTATTCGGTGTGTAGAAGATAGTCGAGACATTGAGATTCAGTTTGTGTGCGAGGATCAACAAGAACTGCCCCTGTGCGGCGGAGTGCGC
>CALFOL010000269.1 GCA_937919915.1 uncultured Planctomycetaceae bacterium | reverse complement strand
GATGCGTTGGGCTGACTTCAGTTCCTGCAGACGCTGGAACACAAACCAATCGGTTTCGAAATTTTCATTACGAGACAAGTATGATCATCCTTTCGACTTCGCTCGCACGTAAACTCGCAGTCGCTTGGCAGAATAACTGCCAGCGTTGCCCGTGAACGTCCAGTCGCGAGTTTCACCTGTGCTGTTGCCAATACCGACATCAGCGATCGTGGCCGCTTTCCAGTTGTTGATGGCGAATAAAGTCTGCTGCGCTGCACCATTATGTACCTGCATGCTGCCATACCCAGCGGCTGGTGGGACAGGAGAATCCCCGAAGTCGTAGACCTGAGCACTCGCTCCCGTTACGCCACTGGTGTTCTGCGGACCATAGTTGCTCGGCCAAAACTCGATGTTGCCGGTCAGGCCCGTGCCGGTGGTAACCGCAGATGTCGTCGAGTAGACATCCAATGCGGTGACAGGCTGCTGAAAATTGGCACCGGATGCCACTGTCGGAACACCGATCTTTTTGGCGTCGGTGGTGAAGGGATCCATTGCGACAAACAGCTTTTCGTCGCTGCCACCGTCGGACAATTCCAGCAGGTAGCCGATTCGATCGAATGCTTCGACCGAATCGCTGTTATCAACTTCATAGCGAATGTCCGCTCCCAGTTTTGACAGATCCAGATCGTAAACAAGGCTGTAGTCTTTACCGATTGGCAGGATGTTCAGGAAGTCCGGCACTTCACCGCCACGCATGGCGCCCACAGGCAGGCCCGTCGCTCCGCTAAGATTCGGTTCCGCCAGTTTGTGCCATGCGAATCGAAACGCGACCGGAGCCGCCACATCCGCTGAACTCAGCACCACGCTATCGCCGTCAATTTTTGCAGGCGCTGGCTGAAATCCACCAGAACCTGCTCCAATGACTTCGAAGTGAGTCGGTGGTTTGCCATCCCGGGTTTTTAAGCCACCGCCCGTGTTTTTGAAGGTCACACGCAACTGGCCTTCCAGAACTTCCACCGAATCAAGTTCCGGGCTATTCGCGACCAGGTCGTCTCTGCCGTAATCGTACTTAAGCGCCAGGTTCGCCAGCCGCAGTCCGACGTCCTGTTTATTAGGAGGGTGAATGTCGTTTAAAGTGGCAATGTCATTGATGACCACCATTCCGGTGTTCGGAAGCTCCTGAACGGCGGCCTGAGATTCCCAGAAGCCAGCCAGAATCGTTGGGTCTTCAGTGCCATACTGAAACGGTGCGATTTGAACGTAGTAAAACGGGAAGTCTCCCTGCCCCCACAGTTCACGCCAACCGTTGATGAGCGCCTTCTTCTTTTCGAAGTATAGCAGGCCCTCGGTGTGATTCGATTCACCCTGATACCAGATCGCCCCGCGGATCCGAAAGCCAACCAGTGGGTGAATCATGCTGTTGTACAGCATCGTCGGATCCTGATGACTATTGAACGGAGTCAATTCAGCGGGATACGCAGGCGCGGGGGCCAACGGCTCGGAATTCGTCAGCGATCCCTTTGCCTGCGACAGCCAGTTTTCGGTGTCCGAAATATAAGCCGATAATCGATCGTTGTATTTCTGAGTCCCCGGTGTGCGACCGATCACGGACTGATAGATGTCCTGAATGGCTTCAACTTGTTCGAAGCCCACCGGCGCCGTCCACGGCTCAATGCGGGTTCCGCCCCACGATGAATTCACCAGCCCGATGGGAACATCAAGTTCTCGGTACAGTTTACGTGCCATGAAGTATCCGCAGGCAGTAAAGCGACCAGCGGTCGCGGGCGTACAGACTTCCCATTCCGTCTTCAAATCGTTCTGCGGCGTCGTGTTGGGAACCCGCGGAACTTTCATGTGCCGAATCATCGGGTAGTCCGCGACAGCGATCTCTCCGTCGGCATTGGTGCTGCTGCCGACTGTCCATTCCATGTTGGACTGTCCCGAGCACAGCCAGACTTCGCCGATCAGCACGTCCTTGATCTCAACCGTGTTCTTGCCTTTGACTGAGACAGTCACAGCTTGTTTGCTGGCCGGCATGGCTGGAAGTTCGACTTTCCATCGTCCGTTCTGATCCGCTGTGGCGGACGCGGATTGTTTGCCAATCGAAACCGAAACACCTTCACCGGCTTCCGCCCAACCCCAAATCCGAATAGGCGTTTGCTGCTGCAGGACCATGTGGTCGCTGAAAAACGTCGGCAGCAATACGTCTGCCGAAGCCGTTGGGGAAAAGGCAAGCGAGAAGAAGGCCAGCGAGAGGCATGCTGCCGAGAGATTGTCAGGCAATCGATTCATAGAAAGTGAGGCCTTAGGGGCGAGTGTGAGCTGTAAGCACAGATGTTCTGAATCCCATATCCGTTTTGCAATCGAGGCGCAGAAAATTTCGCGGTTGATTCGAGTCTTTCGCAGGATCCCGTGATTGTGAACACAAGACGCCTGCGCGGAACTCGCAAAATCGACCATGCTCAGGTTTTCAGGTCCCCAAACGGCTTGCAACCGCCGCAATCGGTGGACAAAATGCCCAAGCTGCGATATCTAAGGGAGCAACACCAGTTGACCGTTGCCTTTCCTCGGGCCGCTTGTTGACGTAGAACAACAGTGCGGGCGACCGCAGCGTCTGTGCCATCATGTGATGGGTGTTTCCAGCTTCAGAATTCAGAACTACACCACTAAGGTCCGCAAATGAAGTTTCTTGAAGGCAGAACCGTTGGTATC
>CALFOL010000268.1 GCA_937919915.1 uncultured Planctomycetaceae bacterium | reverse complement strand
GGCGACCGCGACTGTTGAAGGTCAGCCTGTTGATCCAAGTGCCGCAATAAATCGTGCTGCGGAGATTCTGAATTCTGCTGACTATCCCTTGATCTACGGGCTGTCGCGCAGTTCAACGCCTGGCCAGCGGGCAGCAATCATGCTGGCCGAACAGTTGCGAGGCGTCGTTGACACAACCGCATCGCTTTGCCACGGTCCATCCATCATGGCATTGCAGGAAGTTGGAGAAGTCACAAGTACATTGGGCGAAGTCAGAAATCGAGCCGACCTCGTGATTTTCTGGGGATGCAATCCCGCGGATTCACACCCGCGCCATGCCGAACGGTATTCAGTCTTTCCGCAGGGGCGGCTGTTGCCGGGCGGACGGTCTGACCGCAAGGTGGTGATGATCGGAAGCCGCGATCAGGTCAAAGACTGGCGGCTGGACCCTCAGGGCAGTCGTCCCGATCTGGTCATTGCCCTTGAACCCGATCGCGACTTTGAAGCACTGTCTCAGTTACGGTTGCTATTGAACGATTCGTGCCGTGATGACGCATCTGAGGAACTGCGACAACTGATGAATCTGATGCGAGAGTGTCGTTATGGAGTCGTGTTCTTCGGTCTTGGGCTGGCGAAGACTGCGATGTGGTCCGGCACATTCGACGCTGGTTCGAACACGGGTCATATCGATGTGGCAGCATTGTTAAAGCTGGTTGCAGAGCTGAATTCAGTGACTCGATTCACGGCGCGGCGCATGCGATTGCAGGGCGATGTTTCCGGTGCCGATAGTGTGATGTGTTGGCAGACGGGGTACCCGTTTGGTGTTGATTATTCACGAGGTTTTCCTCGCTATAACCCCGGTGAATACACGGCGAACGAACTTCTGGAACGGCAGGACGTCGATGCCTGCTTGCTCGTCGGTGCGGAAACGGTGAGGTTCTTTTCGGACGCCGCAAAAAAACATCTTAAATCCATCCCCACGGTGTTGCTCGACTACCCGCATGCCGATCCCGGATTTTCACCAACGGTTTCCATCACGTCAGCTGTCTACGGAATTCACGCGGCGGGGACGATCTATCGCATGGATAACGTGCCACTTTCATTACGCAGGCTGTGGGACACCAATCTGCCAACCGATGCGTACGTGCTTTCCGAAATCTCCAGTCAATGTCATTGGAACTGATGTCGGCATCATTGACCGCCTCAAATACATCATCGTTACTGCATCGACCATGGAGACCGAATTGCCGCTATGATCGCCATTGAATGGGGCTTTATTCGAAACTCCGGCCCGATCAGCAAGTTTGACTTCAAGCACTTCAAAGACCTTCCCGTCTGGGTATTCCACAATCGTGACGATGATGTGGTTCCGTTTGACAAGGGAAAGGAGCCCGTCGATGCCGCGAAAGCCGTCGGCGGATCACCAAGATTCACGGTTCACGAATCCGGTAAACACAAGATGCAGCTGCACAAGAACCTGAATCCAGAAGTCATCGACTGGATGTTCTCGCATTCGCGGTGAATTCGATTTCATCTACACCTCGTTCTTAGCATCGTTCGTTCATTTGCTCTGAGCAATGCGCCATCCATGCCTGTCGTTTACCACTTTCCCTTGTAGTGGCGTGCGGAGTTGCGTTGAGTCGAAATCGAGAGAACTTTGCAGCCAGCTGCGAACCGGCGGAAATGCACGAACGCGCGAAAGACCGAGATGCGGAAGCCGACCTGTCAGTTTTTCAGGGAAGGCCGTCGTCGAGTGGGGAAGAAGCGATAGACGCACCCGCTCGATTCCGCCGGGGTATTGCCGGGCCAATCGTGGCCCTTCACAAATTAAATTGCACTAAGAGAAGGACTGCAGTTCATGACTGTGACGGAATCAGGAGTGTCATGCGGATCCGTGCTGCTCTTCCTCTTCAGCCAACTGGGCCAAGGCGACTTTGTCTCGTTCCATCAGTACGGCGACGTAGTCCGCCAGACTCAACGAAAGAATCTTGGCCTTCGCCTTGGCTCGATTAAAGATGTCGCCTCGAATGCAGAAATGC
The DNA here is from genome assembly GCA_937919915.1 of uncultured Planctomycetaceae bacterium. Classification (GTDB taxonomy): domain Bacteria; phylum Planctomycetota; class Planctomycetia; order Planctomycetales; family Planctomycetaceae; genus Fuerstiella. The sequence goes on along the minus strand of CALFOL010000268.1, from coordinate 357 downwards.
ACCACGCGATACGCGGGCCGGCTTGTTCGGCTTGCGCCACCGGAGGTGCCGGGCCTCCGGCCCTGAGTCGCACCGGCTGCAGGACACGCAAGTTCTAAGCATTCGCCCATGTGTTTTCGCACAAAACAAGCTGCGAATTATCCTTGCCGTACGCACTGAGTTGTCATTGATATACGCGTTTACTTGTGCGCGGGTGCTTAAATCACACGTCCCTCGCGGCTGCGGATTCAGTTTGCGCCAGCAATCCTGGGCTTACGCCGCTTACGCCCAAGGCTATCTGCTGTCGCCACATTCCTGACTAAACGCGTAACGTGATGGCGCTTTTGCTGGCTTTGGCCGGTAGAACCCGCCCTACAG
>CALFOL010000267.1 GCA_937919915.1 uncultured Planctomycetaceae bacterium | reverse complement strand
GCAAATAGTGTGTCAAATGTGTGGTTGCTCTGTGTGTAGGCTGTTGCCTGTCCCAATATCACCTCGAATCCTGATGAATTCACCCGAAACACGTCCCAGCCTGTTGCTGCGAATTCACGATGCGGATGATCGCGATGCCTGGGAGGAATTTACGGACCTATATCGCCCCGTGATTTGTCGAGTCGCACGGCTGAAGGGACTGCAGGAGGCGGATGCTGAAGATCTGGCTCAACAGGTGCTGCTGTCTGTGGCTGGTGCAATTGAAGGCTGGGAGCCGGATGCCGGTCGAGCAAAATTCCGCACGTGGCTGCGTCGAGTGACTGAAAACGCGGCTCTGAACGCGTTGACTCGAGGGCTGCCCGATGTTCGTTCGGGCGGGGACGTGATAGCCGCTTTTCTACATCAAAAACCGGCCAGGTCTGATCAGGATTCGGGTCTGTTACGAACAGAGTATCGGCGCGCGATTTTCTCCCGAGCGGCTCAGCAGATTCGCAGCGAATTCAGCGATGGTACCTGGAACGCTTTCTGGTTGACAGCGGTCGACGATGTTGACAGCGACACCGCAGCTTTGCAACTCGGACGTACTCGAGGCAGCGTGTATGCCTGTCGCAGTCGCGTTATGAAACGTCTAAAACAACAGGTTGAGGAGTACAGTGATGAACAGTAATCGTGACGAGGGCTTTCGGCCGCAGCCCCGCCATATCACGAAGACTGCGGCTGGAAGCCCAAGTCACGGCTCAACAACCTGTAATCCGGACCTGATCGAAGACTTTCTGGCCGACCGTTTGTCGGACGCTCAGCAAGCGGATTTCGAACAGCACCTGAACGACTGCGATTCGTGTTGCGCCGCGCTGCACCAGCGAACCGCTGATCCCGTGTTGTGGAACGATGCCCGCAGTTATTTAAGTTCCACCGACAATGCAGAACCGTTGTCCGGTCTGTCCGCTCTACCCGTATAGGAGTCAGTCGAAGCACCGCTGAATCTGGACTTCCTGGATGCAACCGACGATCCCCGCATGTTGGGGCGTTTTGCCGGTTACGAAATCTCCGGGGTTGTCGGCTGTGGAGGCATGGGGATCGTGCTGAAGGGACTTGACCCGGCACTAAATCGCTATGCGGCGATCAAAGTCCTGGCGCCACATTATGCCAGCAACGCAGCAACGCAGCCGCGCGGCAGCGATTCGCCAGAGAAGCTCAGGCCGCGGCGGCCGTTGTTCATGATAACGTGATCGCGATTCACGGCGTCAGTGAATTCAACAGTCTGCCGTATCTGATCATGCCGTACATCAAGGGCCAGTCGCTGCAGAAACGTATCGACCAGCACGGTCTGTTATCGACGACAGAAATCCTGCGGATCGCCATGCAGATGGCCAAAGGGCTGTCGGTCGCTCATGATCAGGGGCTGGTACATCGAGACATCAAGCCAGCCAATATTCTGCTACCGGAAAACGTTGAACGTGTGCTGATCACGGACTTCGGTTTGGCTCGAGCGGCCGATGATGCGAGCCTGACGCGCAGTGGAGTCATCGCCGGCACGCCGCAGTATATGAGTCCTGAGCAGGCCAAAGGTGAGGGCATCGATCATCGCAGCGACCTGTTTAGCCTGGGCAGCGTGATGTACGCGATGGCGACGGGACATCCTCCGTTTCGAGCGGAAACACCGTACGGTATTCTGCGAAGGATCACGGACCATGCTCACCGTCCGATTCAGGAAACGAATCCCGATGTCCCCGTCTGGCTGTGTCAGTTGATTGATCGTCTGTTGTCGAAAGAAACGGCGCGGCGTTTCACTTCGGCTGACGAAGTCGCCAGTCTTCTGGAAGATTGCCTGGCACACGTGCAGCAGCCGACTCAAGCGCCGTTGCCAGCATCGTTGCAGTCTCAACCAACAGCGTCGCCGTTCAGGCGATGGGGGCCTGCCACTGTCCTGACGGGGCTGATTGCGATTTCACTGGCTGTAATTTTCCGACCGTCGACAACAGACAACTTCCTACCTCTCGGCCCAATGAGACCGCCGGAGTCTTCGGCACCACAAACTACGGACGACATAGCGGAAGAAGACTTGAGCTGGCAACCTCCGGATGATCTCGACCAGTTGGAAGCCACACTCGGCGAGCTGGACCAGATGTTTCCAGACACGGAAGATGCGACACCCCAATGAATCGAATGTACGATCATGACATGCGACTAAGTCCCAACGGGACGGCAGGTTGTAGCCACGGACGTCAGTCCGTGGTTCCGATCGAGTTGAACGGAAAGTCCCGAAGGGCCGACAGGAACCTCGGCCATAGCAATCCTCCTGCCGTCCCGGTGAGGAATCACAAAAGGGGACATTGTACTTATTCGGAAAAGTAGAATGTCCCCTTTTCTCTTCC
>CALFOL010000266.1 GCA_937919915.1 uncultured Planctomycetaceae bacterium | reverse complement strand
CTAGTGAGCTGACAGACGATCAGCTCACTGCATCGGATGCGGATGACGCCGAGTCGAATGCTCCGATCGCGTGGACTGGTGAATCGCTGACTCCGGCAACACTGGAGCAATTGTCAGATACGTCGATGACGTTCGAATTCGGCGATGATGTCACAACAGCGGAGGCGGAATTTCCAAACGTCGCCAATACAATTCCACCGCCCGCCACGACAGTACCGGCTTCGATGCCGGCACAGTATCGGATATGGCCCACGTGGCAGGCGTGGTTGTCGCTGCTTCATGTGACCGGAACGCTCTTTGTGGCCTTCCTGATCGCGAAGCAACTGCGATGGCTGCAACGTCTGCTGCGTGACTCGCAACCCGTGGATGATCGCATCCATCAGCTGCTCCTGAACCTGAAGCAGACAATCGGAGTCCGCAGTAATGTTCGCGTTCTGCAAAGTCCGGCGGCTGATTCACCGATTGCGTTTGGGATCCTGCACCCGACAATTCTACTTCCATCCGCAGTCGATGAATTCTCGGACAGCGATCTTCGCACAGTGCTGGCGCACGAGCTTGCTCATTTGCGGCAACGCGATGCCTGGACGAACTGGCTGCAGCTTCTGTTGCTGGCAGCGTGGTGGTTCCACCCGGTTTACTGGATGTTACAACGCAATCTGCGCCGAGTCCGCGAAGAGTGCTGCGATGACTTGTTGATTGCTTCCGGCCTGACCAGGGCAGACGCCTATTGTGACACGTTGTTGCGTCTCGCAAGGCGTTCTTCAACGGGCCGGATTCAGATCGCGTGCGGGATTGTCGAAGGACTTCATCCCATGGCCAGTCGACTGAAGAGAATTTTGGATCCCCGTGTTCATCGCGCTGTTCGAATTTCTCTGCTACACGCTGCCCTCGTGACCGTCATCGCGTTCGTGTTGCTGCCGGGATTGCGGAGCCAGTTGTCTGAGGCTCAGGAACCCACCATCGCGACGGAAAACGACGTCGCGGATCAGGAGCCGTTCCAGGTTCCGGAAGGCCTGCCAATCGCCAAGCCGAAGGTCGATCCTTACCCCGGATACCTCGACACGGCTGTGAGATTCGCACCTCTGCAAGCGAAGGGCCGCTGCCTGGACTTCGACGGAAAACCAGTTGCCGGTGCGAACGTCATGTTGCTGCTGAACGGATTCAGTGGCCTGCAATACACTGATGAGAACGGAAAACGGCAGCACATCGACGCCAAAGTGGCTGCAACGAAATCCGACGCTGATGGTCACTTCGAATTTGACATCGACCGCTATCCGGTGCTGGAATTCAAACCGACGCGTGTGGAGAAACCGGCCGAAGCAACGTTCGGACTTATGGCGACTGCTGACAATTACGCCATTGCGTGGCGAAGCCCGCGAACACTGCGGTTTGCCGAGCGGCCGGAATCGCTCGATCCGGAAGAGGCGGATAGGCTGTTCTTTGAAGGGGACCCCATCAAACTGGATCTGATCTTTCAACCGGAAGTTCGTCTACACGGAATCGTCTCCGATGATCTTGGCCAGCCGCTCGCCGGAGCCACAGTGAGGCTCGGATTGGTGACAAATTCACGATCTTTGCCCGGGCAGGGACCACGCAGCTACAAATACACTCTGATCGACCCCGAAAACAAAACGGATGCGTCTCCCGGCTGGGGACTTCGAGAGCTGCCAGAGAATTATCGGCAAGCGAAAACCGACGACCAGGGGCGATACGAAATCCGAGGCATGCCCCGGAACACCGACGCACTGGTCTGCGTGGACTACCAGCGCAGCTTCCCAATGTTCAGCGGCAGTGTGAAATCGGCCGAAGGAGAGTCAGCTCGCAGCACTCACGACATTGGCACAGATGGAAAATTCGATGTGACTCTGACGCGACCAAAATCGGTCACCGTAGCGTTGTCGGCGGACGATGGAAAACCACCGCAGTGCGTCGTTCGAGCGGAACCGACTGGCCGAGCCTATACGTCGATCCTGCGAGATGGGGCCATGGTCACATCCGTTAACGGCAACGCAACGCTGCAGCTTCCACCGGGAAAGTTCAAACTGTCCATTGAGCCGTTGCCCGGCCAGCGGCTGGTGACTTCCAGCCACGATATCGAAGTCGAAGAACATCCGGTCGAACAAACGATAGAGTTCAAAGTGCCAGCTGGCGCCGAACTCGTGATCCGTGCTGTCTTGAAAGGGACGGAGATTCCGGTGGAAGACGTGGCGTTTGGCGTAGTGTCGAATGAATCTCCGACGCCCATTGATCTACAGTCGCAAACTGTCTACCTCGACTATCCTCGCACAGGAATCGACGGAATGCTGACGGCCGTTGTTCATCGCGGTGAATTCCGGATCCAGCCCATCCGCCTTCCGCAGGGTTTTACGGTGGTGGCAGCCAATTCTGATGTACTGAAACTGACGCCAGGCAGTTCGACTCCACTAACTTTCGAGTTCGAAGGATCAGCCGCTGAAGTGCCACTGCCACTGCCAGCGAACCGAACATTGGCGGCACTGCACAAAAAGTGGGATCGTCTGAATCGATTGATTCGTCGAGGACGCTTCACCTATCGCACCAACAACTTTCTGAGTGGCGAGATTGCTCCATCGGAACTTGACGAAGTGTTTGGGCTGCTGGAAGGAAACTCTGTTCCTGAAGCGGAAGCAATCTTGAAGCATGTCTTCCCGAATCTGACGCTTTCCAATCAAAGCTACATGCTGATTGATGGAGACAAAAGGGCGGTCGCGCATACATGGAGTGAACCTCGTTTCGAATGGAATGGAATGTCGGTTAGCGACCTTGACGCTGGCAAATGGCAATGAGGTGCTCAGTTACAGCGCGGACAATGCGCAACTGGATCTGTACGACGCACAAAAATCACGGATTGGCTTCGGCCGCCTGAGCGATTTGGTCACAGTGCCGTCAATGTTTCAGCGGCTGCCAGATGATACTCAAGTCGAAGAACTCGGCGACAGAATACAAATCGACGCCACCGGAGCGATCCTTGTCGCGGACCGAAAGACCGGCTTCGTGCACGAAATGAACTCAATGCGCCCGGATGGATCGGGGCTGACCGTGCAGCAGTTCGGTCCGGTTTCTCATCCCAACGGCGCTGTGACTCCGACTCTTCGGATTGAGGCGAATTTCCGAAATCACACTCTCGACCGCGCCCAGGTCGTGTTTCTGGACGAGGTCGACTTCGAGGCGGAGTTTCTTCCCAATGCGTTTTCGTTTGCTGCTCCTGCCGGCACAAACTTGCTCGACTATCGAGACGTCGATCGTCAGCAAGTCGGATCACGGCCACGTGCGAAGGTGACCATGGGCCCCGTCTCCGATGTTGTGGCCACGGCCAATTCAACGCGGCCTTTGGCGCGGCCGCCCCAAGTTCCAAGTGCTGCGAATGCCGGCACGGTGAAAACTCCCGCCATGAAGAGACTTCAATTGGGAGACAAATCGCCGGAGTTCCGCGTCGCCGCGTGGCACGACCAGAATGGGAAAACCTCAGCACCAGATCTCAAGGGAAAGGTAGTTATCATCAACTTCCACCGAGACTACGATCACAACAGCGAAGAGAATCGCGAATTGAGACAGGCCCTCAAGACCTTCGAAGGGCAGGCGGTCGAGATCATCAGCATCTTCTCTCACCGGACGGACGCGGAAAAGGCCGTCGCGTACATGAAAAAATTCCAACTGCCCTGGAAGTTCGCGATCGACACACCGGCCGAAGGCACGCGTTATCCATACGATGCAACCTTCACGGCATTCCACCTTCCCCGTCCCACGACCACTGTGGTGATCAATTCTTCCGGCGGGGTATACTCTGCTGAAAGTCACAACAACGAAATTCGCGACGCGATACATGCAGCGGTGAGTCTTTCGGGGATCAAGGAATAAACTCTTCGGGAGGATCCGCCCTCATCGACTACAGCCTATTACGCTGATTTGTGGCCGCAGGGACCGCGTTTCGATTAAAGAATGCTGACTCCCCGCGAGCGATTTCCGTTCACAACAATAAGTAAACTGCTCTATCTCGAAGCCAAAACCCCCAGCCGATTTACGCAATGATCTCTTGAATCGGATGCCCGAAGTCCTGTTCCAGGCGTTTGTGGCCGGGAACTTCCATGCGGTGACAGTCGAGTCCCAGCTGGGTGAGAATCGTGGCGTGGACGTCGGTCACGTAGTGAGGACTTTCGACCGCGTGAAATCCGAGTTCGTCAGTGGCACCGTGAGCGACTCCGCCCTTCAGTCCGCCGCCAGCCATCAGAATACTGAAACCATAAGGATGGTGGTCTCGTCCATCAGTGCCTTGTGAACCCGGAGTCCTGCCGAATTCAGTGGCGAAGACGACCAGCGTTTCGCCGAACAGTCCACGTTGCTTGAGGTCCTGGATTAAGCCCGCGACCGGGCGATCGACCTGCATCGCCAGCTCGGCGTGTTTTGCCTTGAGATTCGAATGCTGGTCCCATGCTCCGGCCGCGCCGCTGCCGTGTTGGATCTGAATGAAACGCACGCCGCGTTCTGCAAAACGTCGAGCTGCCAGCAGTTGCTCACCGAACGGACGTGTTTCATTTTGGTCGAAGCCGTACAGGCTTTTAGTTGACTCTGTTTCAGTCGCGAAGTCGATCGCTTCCGGAACCGCCATTTGCATGCGGAAGGCTAATTCGTACGACTTGATCCGAGCGTGCAAAGCGGCGTCGTTCGGATATTGTTTGGCTGACAGTCCGTTGAGTCGATTGATCAGGTCGAAGCTCAGACGTTGCTCGGCACTCGTGATATCGCCTTCAGGTTTGGCATAGTCGAGCGGATGTTTCTGGTCGACGGTCAGCGCCACGGAATCGTAGGCTGGTCCAAGATAATGCCCATCGCGCTTGTCAAAGAAACGTGGCCCCATCGCAATGAACTGTGGCAGGTTTTCGTTCAGCGTTCCCAGCCCCCACGTTGTCCATGCACCGATCGTGGGAACGCGTGGATCCAGCATGTGGCGGCCGGAATGAAACTGCACTTGTGCCCCGTGGTTGTCATCGGTCGTCCACATCGAACGCACGACGGAGATGTCGTCGATCACTCCGCCGATGTTGGGAAACCAGTCGCTGACTTCCACTCCGCTTTGTCCGTACTTTTTGAATCCGATCTGCAGCGGGTAGATCTTGTTCCGCTGCTGGCCGTTGGCATCGTTCACAACGACGACTCGCACTTTCTTCAGACGTTCCGGGTCCTGTACGTTGGCAAACGGCGTTTCTGTAATGGACTTGCCAGCGTACTTCGTTAACGCCGGTTTCGGATCGAAGCTTTCCATGTGGCTAACGCCGCCACGCATGAACAGCCAGATGACGCTTTTCGCTTTGGGCGCGAAGTGAGCGACACCGTCCATCAGTGCCGAGTGATCAGCGGCGGCACAATCGCGTTGCAGCATGGACTGCAACGCAAGCCCACTGAATCCGAGTGCAGAACTGTTAATGAATTGTCGTCTGTGCATGCTGTTGTTCCTGTAGCGAAGCTCGTCAAGAGCTTCGGCCGTACCATCGTACCGGCCGAAAGTCCTGACGACTTTCGCTACTCAGCGAATGGAAATAAAATCGTTGTGATTAAGCAGGCTGTGGACAAGTCGCGTTCGGACGCGAGCGGCCAGGTCCGCTTCGGCGATTGACTTGTCACTCTGCAGTAGCACAGTCAGGGCTTCGCAGAATTCAAGACAATATTCTTCTTCATGGTCTAAAGGCACGCGTCCCAGCATTGTTTCGATTGCGATCCTGACGAACAGCCTCTGGTCAGAACTATCGAGCGAGTTGGAAATCCTGGTGGCGATCGTCGCCGCGCTCTGCATACTCACATCGCTGTTGGCCAGCGCCAGTGCCTGTTGCGGAACAATACTCTCGCTACGGCGGTAACACTGCAGAAGATCGGCGTCGTCAAACATCGAGAGAAACTTATCCTGGCTGTCACGCGAATGTTTGTAGTACAAGCTGCGCCGTGAACTTCCATTACCAACATCCAGTGAAGGCCCGCCGAGTGTTATGTCGAGCGCCCCGGCCAAGTGCAGCAGGCTGTCACGCACGACCTGCGATTCCATGCGGCGAGTGTTCATTCGCCAGTAGTAGTTGTTGTCAGCGTCCGCCCCGAGCGTGGCAGTGTCCGCGTCCAGGACAGAAGAAGACAGCTGGTACGTTTCTGACGTGACAATCAAACGATGCAGGCGTTTGAAGCTCCAGCTGTGTTCCATGAAGTCTGCCGCCAGATAGTCAAGCACGTCGGCGTGCAGCGGTTGCTTCGCGCGAAGTCCGAAGTCGAACACAGATTCAACGAGTGGTTCTCCGAAGTGCCGCATCCAGACCTGGTTCACAGCGACTCGGGCTGTCAGCGGATTCTGTCTCGATGTCATCCAGCTTGCCAAGGCTGTACGGCGGCCCGTGCTGGTGTCGGCATAGACCGCCGGGTAATCGGGTTCTTTGTGGGACGGTCCTTCCAGAGCTTTGCGGGAAGCTCGAATGGGAGCGTAGTTTGCTTCGCCTTTTTCGACAGCGGCGAGCTGACCTTCCGCCTGCTTCTGTTTTGCGTTCGCAGACTTCGTCTTGTTGGCATCGCCGCTTGCGGCAACGCTTTCCAGCCTGGCTTGGGCCAGCAATGCTTTGGCCTGAGATGTGGCAGCCTGCAGAGCCAGACTGGTCAAGGGTCGGGAGTCTTTTTCGGATGTTTGGTCAACTGCATTGCGAGACGGTTGGTCCGAAAAAGACTCCCGACCCTCTCCTCGCAAACGAGCGCTATCCGCTGCGATGGTCGCTTTGATCGATTCCCGTGACGCTCCGGCAGCCTCCAGCTTTGCTGCGGCAATTTGCACGACTGATTGCGCATCCTGAGGTGACATAGCAGCCTTGTTTGTGGCGTCGACCAGTTTGAAGTCATTCGGCAGCGAACGGATATCAATGTGATCGTAGGCCACCGTCGCATCGAAGCCCTGCAGAGTAAACGAACCGGATGGCTGCCGATCCGGAAGCGTGTAAGCCACCTGGAATGCGTCGTTCAGCCACACGTTCACCAGGCGGTCACGCACGGCGAACTTAAGCACCAGGACATCGCCGACTTTGACCGGATACGATTTCACTCCTTCTGGTGGATAGCTGCTTGCATCGTTGCGGGCATACGCGATCTGAACCTTCGGCCCCGGAGCGTGGGCGCTGGTGTAGACGTAGTTGGCGTACTTACCGTCAGCCGATTCGTCGAAGCGAAACGTAACGGACTTGTAAGTTGCTCCACCGGTCGTCGTGTAGCGGCATGTAACTTCGAAGTCGCGCGGCAGTGGCTGGCGAAGGCGGACGAATTCCCGCTCGCGAGTCGAAGTGGATCGCTGCAGCGTTCCGTTTTCGTACTTCCAGTCGGCTCCGACAACTTCCCACGCCTCCGGATTGGCCGCGTCGAAGTTGTCGACGAAAGCAAAGTCCGGCGAACTCTCGGGCATCGCGGCAGGCGTTTGCTGTGCTGCTGCCAGCTTTTGCTTAGCGGATTCCAGCTCTTTTCGCGCGGCTTCGATTTTTGCGTCGGCAGCCTTGATGTAGTCACTCTGTACGTAGTCGCGAACGCCCGGAGCATAAGCAGTTACAGGAAGCGTGACGGCTTCGATCTTCGGTTGAAAACTGGTGAACAATGACGGGACACGCGGAGCAATCTGCGTATCCTTGTCGGGATTCATCGGATCGCCTTTGAGGTGCAACCACGTTTTTGCGTCGAGATGATCGTCGAAAACTCGGGGCAGTCCGTCTTTTTCGAAATCCGTCGTGCCCGCGATCGGGTCGAGCCTTACCTGGTGCGGTTCAAAAATCGCGCGGAAGCTGTAATAGTCTTCGTGAGTAATCGGATCGTATTTGTGATCATGACACTTCGCGCAGTTGAGTGTCAGGCCGAGAAACGCTTTGCCCGTGTGTTCAATCGTACTATCCAGCCACGTCGTGCGATTGAACAGGTAGTAGTTGCGAGCCAGGAATCCCGTTCCAGTGACAGCCTCCTGATCTTCGGGAGCGATTTCATCACCAGCCAGCATTTCGTGTATCATGCGGTCGTAACCTTTATCGCTGTTCAGCGAATTGATGATCCAGTCTCGCCAGTGCCAGAGATGTTTCTGACTGTTGCGTAGCTGATCTCCCAAACCGTACCAGTCCGAATAGCGCCAAACGTCCATCCAGTGTCGTCCCCAGCGTTCGCCGTGGTGCGGACTGGCCAGCAGTTCGTCGACGATAGCGTTCCACGGTCGCTGGTCGTTGAGTTGCGTACGCGTCGGAGGAAGACCGATGAGGTTAAGATACAATCGACGGATCAGCAGCGATCGTTGAGCGGGAGGTTGAGTTTTCAATCTGCGATCGCTGCGTTTGGCCTGCAGCAAAGCGTCGATGGGATTCTGCCCCTCACTGGCCTTTGGCAGAGCAGGCTGCTGAATCATTTGGAAGGCCCAGTGATCGCGCGGTCCGCGCGGAATCTTTTCGTCGGGCCCATGAGCGCCTTCGTCAATCCACTTTCGCAGTAATGCGATCTCATCCGGCTTCAACGCGGCGCCGTCTTCAGCCGGGGGCATTCGATTATCCTCATCCGCTGTAACACGTTGCAGCACCAGACTGGCGTCGCTCTGTCCGGCGACCAGGCCCGTACCACTGTCGCCGCCTTTGTGCATCAACGCGGTTGTTTCAAGCCGCAGACCAGCTTGCTGCTTCAGCACACCATGACACGAATAACATTTCTGACTTAACAGAGGTTTGATTTGCGTCAGATAGTCGACGTCAGCAATCGCAACCTGAGCCAGGTTGATGACAGCAAGAAACAGGGGGATGGCGTGAACGTGTTTCAAGGTGCTTCCTTAGGACGCAATCGAACGCGACGTTTTTGGTGGGGAATTTCAGGCGGGGTGCCATTATGTAGAGTGCGCAACCGCAATGGAATACACCTCCTTAAGTAATCCAAACGAACAATGGGCAAACACCTGCGAATGTTGATGAAAGTGCCGCATTGACTGGCTGACAGGTGCGGATTCAGCGTCACGACCACCTTGAGGCTCGTCCAGAGCCGGCAACGAGCGCATAAAGAAAGACCGGTTCGATAGTACGCGGGCCGGAGTACATCAAACCTGTCTTATTCGTTTCGTGGCCAGATCTCGTCGGGACTCAAACGGCCACTTAACTTAACTCTAGTATCGGCCATGGCTCGCAAGCCGCTACCAGGGGAACCCTGTGATGGCCTAAGGAAATGCCGTACACACGCAGCCTGTGGCCATGGCAGGCAGCTCTAATTCACCTCAACAAGTCCCTCACGAATCGCCAGTCGCACCAGATCAGCGACAGAGTAGATTTCGAGGCGACTCATCAATTGAACGCGATGTGCCTCGACTGTCTTGGGACTCACCTCAAGATTTACAGCGATCTGCTTGGTGGTAAATCCCTCTGCAATTTGTTTCAGGACTTCAATTTGTCGGCTTGTGAGTGACTCCAGGCCGCCGATCGCCCGAGCATCGCGATTCGCCAAACCGTCAATCATCGTCTTCGACAACGCCGGACTGAGATACGATTCACCACCGAAAACTGTGCGGACCGCGAGTTCGAGTTCCGAGTCGACAGACTCTTTCAGCAAATATCCGGAAGCTCCGGCTTCGATCGCTGATCTGACATATTGTGAGGTCTTGTGCATCGACAGCAGAATGCATGAGACTCCGGGCCATCTGGTCTTGACCTCTGAGATCAGCTGCAGGCCAGTCATGACGGGCATCGCGATGTCTGTAATCAGGACGTCCGGGTGGGCAGCATCCATCAGATCCAGCGCCTGCTGGCCATTCGGAGCTTCGCCAACAACTTCGAATCCGTCAATCCGTTCGAGCAGCAGACGAAATCCGCTGCGCACAAGGGGGTGATCGTCCACGATCATGATTCGGACGATGGAATTCATGATTGCACCGCCTGAGGTTCCGGAGTTTCACAATTGTCAC
>CALFOL010000265.1 GCA_937919915.1 uncultured Planctomycetaceae bacterium | reverse complement strand
CCCAGCCATTCACTGAAGTCCCTGCCTCGCACAAAACAACGCCCTGAAATCTTGATGACTCGCAAGCCGTTGTCGCGTGCGGTTCGTAGTGCAGCCCGTCCCCAGCCAGCAGCTTTCATGAAGCTGGCCAGCGTGTACGTCTCATGGTCACAGATCGGTGCCAGTGTCTGACTGGTGTCCTGCTTTTGTCGCATTGAATTCCGCTCCCGCAATCGAGTGTTGCAACACGCGGCTTTGCGTGTTCGATTGCTGAACGGTAGACGACGAGATTCTACGCCGCGACATTGAGGGCCAATCTGCGCCTCAGATGGCCCTTTGTGGCCCCTTTCGGCATTCGGCTCATTGCCAGTCGGGCATCAGATGCGCGATGCCCCATGCTTTCGCCAGCGACAGTGTGATCTGACAGCTCTGGTTGTGTTCCCGAATCAACAAACCGCGGCGGTCCGCGTCTATGCGCATCCTCTGCCACGTCTTCTTCGGCAGAGGTTCCACTTTTCGCGGGCCTGAGCCATTTACTGGCACGGATTCCGACCTCGCTTCACCAATCCACTTTTGGTACTGGGCTGGCCTGTACGGATCCGACCATTCCCGGTCGATCGCGGTCGCCACAACATGTCGTTCGATGTCGGCCAGATGTTCCCTGAACCGTTTCAGCCCGCCAGCGTCCGGGGTTTCCTGAATCGCACTCAGTACGGCGTCATTCAGTGGCAATGGCGGCTGTGTCTGCGGCACCAAGCCGGTTGCAATGCGCAGCACATCTCGCAGCCTTTGAATGTTCGCCCGAAATTCGACAAGCCACTGATCCCGATCTTGTACCCGGCAACGGTCGAGACATCCACGTTCGATGTCTCGACACTCTGATGCCCGCTGGTACATCGCGTCGGCATTGCCCGCTTCATTTCTTCTTGATGGCGGTGCCGACGCACAGCCGTCACTTCATTTTTCCGGGCGAGAGGCTGCCTACAATGCAGCGATCACCACAGATGCGAGGAACCATGGAGTCCCACACCAGACTGTGGCACGAAGGCCACATACCAGAAACAGGTACGTCGCTACTGAAAATCGGACACCGTCGACCACAACGGTATTGGTTGCGGAGTCATACGTTCCCTGGGTCTCTGTATAAAACAGCAGAAACAAAACGGCGAGCAGGGCTCCGACGGCGAATATAGTGACAACAGCCCATACTGTCCGCAGCATAGGGCGTGCACTCTGCGTGGTCGTGACTGCGCGAGGATATTCGCGCGGTATCACCGCGATCTCACGCAGTGTAGGGTCGAGCAATTCGCCGCAGTGCTTACACTTACGAGCGTCCACATGGATCAGGTCCGCACAAAAAGGGCACCTCCGTTTCTTGACGCGAACAACTGCCGGCCTGGGTGTTTCCGGAGTGGTCTCGATAACCTTTCTCGACAGGCGTTCAGTGTTCAAGAAGTCCGATATTGGAATGAGCGAATTGGTTCCAAATGGTCTCACCCGAGCGTCGGCTGGAATCCCGCCTGCGTCAAACCGTTCCTGAATCTGTTGTTTCGTCGCCGGCTTCGACCTTCGGTCGCTTGATTCTACGATGTATTTTCTATTCGTCGACGTCGTCGGTAGGACTCAACCTGCTTTCACGCCTGTTGATACAGATACTTCTGGAACCCGGCGAACACCTTGCTGATTTCGTCCGGCTTGCCCAGGTCCTTCACGGCATCGTTGAGGGAATTGTGATACTTCAGCCGCAGCAATGGCGTCAACTTGTCCTGACTGAGTTCCTCGACGCCTTCGTTCACGTAATGAGCCAGCACGAAGTCCAGGAAGGCCTGCTGCTTCGCGTTGAACTCAGAATGAATGAACACCTTCGCACCGGCTGCCCGCTCTTCACGGGTCACTGTGGGCAGGGCGTAGGCCACGTGAGCCAGCACGTCGAACAGGTCGCTGTTGTCGGCATCGATGATCCGCTGCATCTCCGCCAACTGATCGTGGCCAAAGCCTTCTGCGTCCATAGCTTCCAGCAACTTTGTGCGGGTGTCCGGAGCGCTCCAGATTGCTCGCAGTTCGGCTTCGTCCTGGAAGAACTCCGGCAGCTTCCCGAACAGCATTTCCATGAACTGTTGTGAAGACATCGGCGTTCCGTCCGGATGCCAGAACGTCGTCATCATCATGTGCTGAATCTGGCGAGCCTTCCCGTCTGCCAGCTTGACCTTCACCTTCCGTTTCTTCTCACAGACGCACTTCACCTGGCCGCAAACATCGCAGGGCTCTTTGGGGCACACACACGGGCTCTGGCCGCATTCGGGGCAGAGTTCCGGCTCTGACGTTTCGCAGACGCACGGACGTTGCCCACACTTCGCACAGTCTTCCGGGTCCAGCGGTTCGCCGTCCCATTCCGGGTCGCTGAAATGTTGGTGAGCCTTCACGAAGTCGTAAATGGTGAAATAGTCTTTGCCGTCGTAAAGTCGCGTACCACGGCCGATGATCTGTTTGAATTCAATCATCGAATTCACTGGCCGCATCAGCACGATGTTTCGGACGTTGCGAGCATCCACGCCCGTGGACAGCTTCTGTGATGTCGTCAGGATCGTGGGAATGGTCTTTTCGTTGTCCTGAAACTCACGCAGGTGCTTTTCGCCCAGTGCCCCGTCGTCGGCGGTCACTCGCACGCAGTAATCCGGGTTCGTGCCGGTCTTCATCTGGTTAATGAGGTCCCGCACGGCCAAGGCGTGTAACTGTGTGGCACAGAACACCAGCGTCTTTTCGTTCTGGTTGATCTGCTCCATGAAGATCTTCACGCGGTGAGCTTCGCGTTCTTTGATCTCGATGATCTTATTGAAATCGGATTCGGTGTAACGTTTGCCGGCTTCCACATCGCCTTCGATCAGTTCGTCATCCGGCGTGTAAACGTATTCGTCCAGAGTCGTCTGAATCTGCTTCACACGGAACGGTGTGAGGAATCCGTCGTTGATGCCTTCCTTCAGCGAATAGGTGAACACCGGCTCGCCGAAATAGGCGTAGGTGTCGATGTTGTCTTTGCGTTTGGGAGTCGCCGTGAGTCCCAGCTGCACCGCCGGGGCGAAGTGGTTCAGAATATCCCGCCAGGTGCTTTCGTCGTTGGCACCGCCGCGATGGCATTCGTCAATCACGATGAAGTCGAAAAAGTCCGCTGGATAGTCGTCGAAGTAGGCTTCACGAGATTCCGCAACGATAGTCGTTCCGGGCGATGCCTGAACGATGCCCGGCCCGTCCGCAGCTTGTCCCGGGCTACACATGAACGTCTGAAAGATCGTGAAGAACAGGTTGGCGTTTTTCGGCACCTTGCCTTTCTTCCGGATCTCACCCGGCTCGATTCGCGCCATGGCATCTTCAGGGAATGCTGAGAATGCGTTGAACGCCTGATTGGCCAGAATGTTACGATCGGCGAGAAACAGGATCCGTGGACGGCGAGTCGGTTCCCCGCTGGCTTTCCAGTCTGTCAGGTTCCAGCGACTGTGAAACAGCTTCCAGGCAATCTGAAACGCCACAAAGGTCTTGCCCGTGCCCGTGGCCAGAGTCAGCAGGATTCGGTCCTTCCCGCCTGCGATGGCTTCCAGGACGCGGTCAATGGCGATGTCCTGGTAGTAGCGTCCCTGAAAGTAGCCCCCCCGGTCTTCGAATGGCACTTCTGCGAAGCGATCTCGCCATGCGTTGGCTTTGGCAAAGGTCATCGCCCAGAGTTCATCCGGCGTGGGATACTGCGACACTTCGCCTTCGTGGCCGGTCTGCATGTCGATGGCGTAGATGCCCTGCCCGTTAGTCGCATACGTGTAACGCAGGGCCAGCTTCGCGGCGTAGTCCTTCGCCTGTCCCACGCCTTCCGTCAGTGGTTGATCCCAGGCCTTCGCCTCAACCGTGGCCAGCTTCGTATTGCGATACTCCAGAACGTAGTCCGCTTTCAGAGCCGTTCCACGTCGCCCCCGGCCTTCGATGCGTCCCAGCGTGATCGGATATTCACGGCGAATTCGGCTGCCTTCAACGACATTCCAGCCCGCCGCAGCAAGTGCGGGGTCGATGTGTTCGGCTCTGGTTTCGGCTTCGTTCATGGGTCACACCCACATCTTCAAATCACTACGCACATCGTCAGGCCTTTTGTAGACTACGTTTGATTTCTTCAAGCAATTCCGGATGCCGCAACCTTTGGCGTTCCCCTTCGAGATAGTTGTTGATGGCTTCCACTACTTCGGCGTTCCAACCTTCCACAGCACGTAAAAGGTTGTTCTGCACAAGCCAGTAGCTAACGGCACACCACGCCCAAAGCGGCGCATGATCAGTCAAGTGACACTCTGGCGGGGGAAACCCACCGGGACCGCGTTTGCCGATCATGTACTGATGCACAAGCTGACGACTGCGACCGATTCGCCGTGCAATCTCAGACATTGTCACCAGATTACATTCGTCCACTCGCAGTATTTCGGCACCGATTCGTGCACTTCGCACGTCGTTAATGGCGGAGATGATTGCTTCGTCAAGTGACTTCGCTGACCGACTGAACTCAAGGTACAGCAGCCCATATTGGATGCTCAGCGTCGCATCATCACATCCAGCATTGAACAAAGCGTCTTCGACGGTTTGGTTTAATTCACTCACCGCATCAACAATCAACGCAAAGTCATGTTCCGGTTCACACGGATTCGTTATGAATTCATTCATGATTCTGACTCCCTCTCTGAGTCGCATTCTGAGTCAGGCCAATGCGGACACGCATCCACATACTTTCGAATATGTCGCGCGTGGCTGTCTGGGTTTTTCGGAGTTGACCAGACGCTGACAATGCAGCCTTCCCGAGAACTGAATGGACAGTACAACCTTCCCCAAGCATGCCCATTCGAAGGCTCGAATCGCCAACCCTGTTGTTCAGCGTACTGAACCGCCTTTTCAATTGCGGGTTTCTGGTGCCTTGGTCTGGACATCGTCAAATCCTACGCCTAACTGTTGACAAGTGTCAAGCGGATCCTGTTTTTCCACAAATTAGAGCATAAGAACACTCTGTCGAATCCGTTTCGGGCGATGCTATCGGTCAAAGCTCACCCGAAAACGCCTGGTGCAGCAGCGACTTTTTCAGATCGTCCAGTGCGGCGAGTTTGCGTTCGTAGATGGTGGCGAGGCGTTGGGTTTCTGTTTCGAGGCATTCCAACCCTTCAACGATCCGTTCCTGCTCATCAACACTGGGCAACGGCAGAACAAATCCTTTGAT
>CALFOL010000264.1 GCA_937919915.1 uncultured Planctomycetaceae bacterium | reverse complement strand
AACAAATCTCACCTGATCAATATCTTCACGCAACCCCAACTTTGCTGCTGCCTAGAATGCGAGTCTGGGGGCTCAGAGCAGAAGCCAGAAGCTCTGGCACGAGACGCTGACTGGCACGCCGTCATCGAAACGGTGACTGGCAAGTGCTGTCAGCGCACAAAAAAAACGCCCTGGCCGAAGCCAGAGTGTTTATCCATTGAGTGACAAAGCGGGCCATTGTCTGCCACTCTGGACGTCCGAGCAATAGGCACACTCTGTGCCAAAGGCTCAAGAAACCCTTCGAGCCGTGCCTCACTGCAATTCACCGGCATCGGCGATCACAGTCGGCTGATTGCAATTATGACAACTGAATCATTCTGCGACAGCTCCACTGTAGCGTGTACCAGAATGCTCCGACCAGGACTGTGTTGAAGCGCACAATCTGTCACGCGTAGAGCGTGACAGGAACAACTATCTTGGCGCTCCCAGAGTGGCCTTTAACTCAATCAGTTCCGAATTTCTCTGCACGGAGAGCTTGACTTCGTCACCCGTTTTGCTCCGCCGCATGAATTGAATCAGGTCTGAGTATTCATCAATCGGTGAATCATTCGCTTTCACGATTGTGTCACCCACTTGCAGGCCGGCCTTCTTTGCAGGACTGTCCGGGCGAATCGACTGTAAAGGCACACCCACTTCCTCAGCATCCGCACTTAGATCGGGAACGACCCCCAAAAAGGGGACCTTCACAATCGCGCGACCATTGCGGGCGACCCGCTGAAACTGCGGCGGTGTAGGCATGGCGACGATGTCTCGCAGCATGTGTTCGCTGAAGTCAATCACGTCGACGACTCCGGAAACGTTGATCGTCGAATAGTCATCGTCCGGAGTGTGGTACCGACTTGTGACTCCCGTAAAACAAAACATCACGGGAATGTTCTTACGAAAGAACGGCAGATGATCGCTGCCGCCAAATGGCGAATCGACAATTTTCGTTTCTAACGGCGACGCCACATCGGCGGCGTCAACAATGCCGCGGAACTCAGCGGCAGTGCTGACGCCGTTCACTTCCACACGGTTGTTTCGCAGCGTGCCAATCATGTCGTAGTTCAACATTGTGATTGTCTTTTCCAAAGGAAACACGGGGTTATTGACGTAGTGAGTGCTGCCCAGCAACCCGCGTTCTTCGCCGGAAAAGCAGATGAACACAATACGCCTTTGTGGCTTCGGCCCCTCTGTCAGGCGACGTACAAGTTCCAGCACTGCGGCCGTTCCTGTCGCGTTGTCGTCTGCCCCATTGTGAATTTCACCTTCGCGATCAGCCGCGCGTGAGCCATACCCACCGTAACCCAAATGGTCGTAATGCCCTCCCACCACCAATGTCTCGTTCGCCAGCGGCCCTTCGCCTTCCAATACACCAATCAGGTTGTCTGTGGTCACCGAATTCGAATCGAACCGCGTGATAATCTCGCCCGTCCAGCCCGTCATCGTCTGACTGACAGGCTGCAGTGTTTCGTCAATAAAGTCGCCGACTTCCTTAAGTGACGACAACGTGTGAATCTCACCAGCGTGCTTCGTCTTCAACGGGCTGGCCTTCAGCAGATCGTTAATCACCGCCTGTCGAACGTGGGCAAACGGAATGCCGGAATCAGCCGTCCCGAATCCAGTGGGTGGCGATAACTCATCCGCTTCTCCAAGGCTCCACACAGAGAACGGATCGTTAACAAACAGAATCCCAGCCGCCTTGTGTTGCGTCGCGAGCGAAATCTTGCGGTCAATGTACGCGTTCTTACTGATTGTCGGCCCCTGAAATGCTCCGCCCTTTTTGCCCTGCTGTGGCTCGCGACGAATCATCACCAGAATTTTGCCAGCGACATCGAGGTTAGCGTATTCGTCATACTTGTCCTCTTCCGAACTGATGCCGTAGCCGATGAACACCAGGCCTCCGGTCCCCTGGCCGTTGTGGCCACGACGAATTGCCTGGAAATCCGTGCCCACTTTCAGTTGAATTGTTTTCCCTTCAGCGTCGGTCAGTACGACGTTCGTATCGGCAGTGACATCTGTCTTTCCTACGGTAATATCAAACGGCTGCTGATAGGTGCCATCCGGCATGCCAGGCTTCAGCCCGTGCTTGCGATAGACCTCGAGAATTCGATCAGCAGCCAGGCGAATTCCCTTTGTTTCAACGCCACGTCCTTCCAACTCATCAGAAGCGAAGTAGCGAATATCCTCACCAACTCGTTCGACGATTTGCTCACGAGTATCCGCAGCACGACTCCCCGATTCCGGGACGAACGTCGCTGCCGCCAAAATGGTAATTGTCAGGGCCGGAGCAGTCAGGGCTCGATGGAGGTTCATAGCGTTCCTTCAGATTGTCGGTCACAGTACGACCGTTTATAGAATGGAAGCCGCCAGCTGATGAGCGACAATCGCTGTTTTCCTGGCTACATTTCCGGGAATTGACCGCCAATCCCGTGAAAGGAACTTCCCATGAATTATGAGGTCATCACAGGAGATGTCCTGGAGTGCACTGCGGACGTGCTGGTCTAAACAGCCAATCCGTGGTTGAATATGTCTGGCGGCGTGAACGGGGCCAGCTTTGCGAAATGTGGTGATGGAATCCAGGCGGAACTCCGGGAGCACCAGCGTTTGACTGGAAAACCTGCCCTTCCAGCTGGCGGTGTTGTGCGGACTTCCGCCGGTCCACTGGCGTTCCGCCACATTATTCATGCGGTGGCTATCGACCCATTCTACGATAGTTCAATCGAAATCGTGCGAGACACTTTGATCGCCGTCTTCGACCTGGCACTGAAACTCAAGGTCTCAACAATTGCGACACCGACGCTCGCTACCGGATACGGGCGAATGACCATCGAAGACTTCGGCGCAGCGTTGCCCCCTCTGATTGTCGAACCTCGTTTTAATTTTGATGCGGTGACAATTGCCGTACGCTACACCGTCGATGCATCAATCCTGAAATCGATATTCGAATCGGACGCGCCGGATTTGCCGGGCTACACCGTATTACGCTGACTTGTGGCCATGGGGCACGCGTTTCGATCAAAAACAGCCTGCTCCGGCGAGCGAGTGCTGCTCACAACAATAAGTCAACTGCTCTAAACCAACCCGAAGGCCTTGTCCATGTTCGCAGAGATTTCCTGCAACCGCTCGGCATCGCCACCGCCAACTTCCGCTGCGGCCCAACCCGAGTAGTTAATCTCCAGCAGCGCTTTGCGAACGTCCGCCCAGTCGATGTCTCCCTCGCCGATTTTTGTGAAGCTGTCTTTCGCACGTGAAAATCCTTTCAGGTCGAGCTTCACGATGCGTCGACCCAATTGACGAATCCAGTCACCCATGCTGCCGTATTTCCAATGGTTGCCAATGTCAAACTGCATGCCAACCCACGGGGAATCCAACTCATCGACGAACTTCACGAACTTCTCGGCCGACTGTGTGTGATCACCACTGTGATCGTACAGAAACTGGTTCCAAACGTTTTCGATCGCGATGTACACACCGAGCTCAGCGGCCAGCGGCAAGGCCAGGCGAATGTTGTCGATCGCGCGTTTCCAGATTTCGCTTTCGTCACCGTCTCCTCCCTTGCCAATCACCAGCAGGGCTGTGTGGCCACCAACCGCATGTGTCATTCTCAATGCCGTATTCAACGACTCCAACGCTTTCGCCCGTACAGCGGGGTCTGGATCGGTATGTCTGATCTGCCAGTGACTCGAATTGACGGTGCCATCCACAGGCAACCCCGTCTCCGCAATGGCGCGAATCGTTTCTTCAATATCAAAACCCGGAGCGTTCAGTTCGATGCCATCAAACCCAGCGGCTTTCACGGCGTTGAATTTGTCCACAATGCTCCCGGTTTGAAGCGGACTACCCTTGGCTCCCACCATGCCAATCTTCAGAGTCTTATACAGCCGACCTTTCAGGGTCGCCGGCTGGGCGGTCGCAGAACTCAGCAGAGTACCAGAACCACATGCGATTGCAGACGATTGCAGGAAGGCTCTTCGCGACAGGTTGCTTGGGAACATAGCAGGGGTCCGAATTGAGGAGGGAAGAAAGCTGGCAACACCGATGCTGACCATGCTACCGCACGATCCGTGAAGATGAAAGCGGCACGGCGCGTGGGCATTTGCGATGGTGGCATGACTTCGTTTACAGTGGTACAAAAGACATTAGAAAGCCGAACAACATGGGATCAACCAAAAGGACCTGCGTAATTTCAGTCTATTGGCAATGCGTCGCTGCAACGGCTGTGCTTGCCGCGACTCAGCATGCTTGGTCTCAGGAATTTACAATCGACCGCTGTGAGGTGATTCCCCTGCCGGAGCAGCAGGTTTCGCTACAGATTGACGGCGCCGAAAAACTACGATGGCACTTTGGTGCGCAATACCCAAGGCCGTTCTTCTTTCCGTTCAACGGGCCATCAGGAGTCTCGCTCACTCGCATGGGGCATCCGGGCGCTCAGAATCATGATCATCACCGTTCGGTCTGGTTCGCTCACCATTCGGTCAACGGCACGAACTTCTGGTCCGATACGACCAAGGCAACAGTCAGACAGAAATTCTGGTTCCGCTATCGCGATGGCCAGGACGAATGCATCATGGCAACCCAACTGGGTTGGTTCGATGAGACCGGAAAAGAGATCATGGAGCAGGATCTGGTCGTGGCGTTGATCCCCCTGCCTGACAACGAACATGCAGTCGAGTTCCAACTGACGTTGCGTCCACCGAGCGGCGTCGAGAACGTAACTCTGGACGAAACGAACTTCGGTTTGTTAGCAGTCCGCGTCTCGAAGACGCTGTCAGAGTACTTCGGTGGTGGACAACTCAGCGACAGCGAAGGCAACGTCAATGAGAAATCTATCTTCGGCAAACAAGCACGATGGATGGACTACTGTGGGCCGGTCGTCGTGGGGCAGAACGCTACTCGACACGTGGTCTCGGAAGGCATTACCTATTTCGACCACCCGAAGAATCCGCGCTATCCAACTCACTGGCACGTTCGGCAGGATGGCTGGATGGGAGCGTCCTTCACAATGAACGCGTTACACCGGATTGACATGCAGAATCCGCTGACACTGCGATACCTTCTGCACGCTCATTCCGGCGCATACGACGCTGAAAAAGCCGCACGACTGCATTCCGCATTCGCTGAACGCACCGAGTTCGAAATTCGCAAACCGCATCCAGACGAAAAGCACAGACAATACGAAATTCAGCGAATACCGCGGGCAAACGAACCGCTGCGTTGATTGCAAGCTGTATTGAGACACAGTCTCTCTGCCGCAGTCGTCCAGATTTTCCCCAAACGGGTCCCCATTCCGTGGTCTTCAGCAGCGATCGGTAGCGGCTGGGTATGGATTCGCTTGACAATCCCACAGCATCCAGTTTTCATATCCACAAATAACCCGGAGAAGTTTAGCGTTGATTGCATGGGCGATCGACCGAAGAATGGCAATGTCGCCTGCTCCGTGGTGGCTTATACGTCGGACAAACGAAAACTCTGGAGGCAATTGAATGCGTAGTATGAAAACTCTCGGTCGCGTGATGGTCGTTGGTACCTGCATGTTTGCGATCGTTCTGCTCACTGGTCAAACAGCATCAGCTCGACCTCAGTACGAAAAAGCGATGGGAGTTGCTTACCCTGATCTGGTGAAGAAACACGGCAAAGAAGGCAAGCTGGCTTGCTCTGTCTGCCACCCCGTGAAAAGCAAAAAAGAGCGTAACAACTACGGATTTGCTTTCGCTAAGGCTGCTGAAGCGAAGAACGTCAAAGACGCCGATAAGCTGAAGGAAGTTTTGGCGAAGATTGAAAAAGAAGCAAGTGCCACTGAAGGCAAGACATTCGGCGACCTGATCAAGGCCGGCGAACTGCCAGGTACAAATGACGTCAAAACAGAATAAGCAAAGAACGTTCCAACGCCGGTTGGAGCTCTGTGCTAAGCAATAGGACGCGGGAAGCTCATCTGAGCTCTCCGCGTTTTTCTATGCGCCACCACAGGACATTGAATCGCATCGCCCGTGGTCGGTCGGTGAAGACAAACTGCCTGGTTGCCAATCGGCGCCCAGGAGCAACAGGCGAGTTTCTCGAAAGTGTCGCTGGGGCGCGTCAGGAATCACTGCGGTCGCGTTTCGCTTTGTTCGCCCGAAGGCGAACAGTGCTGCAAGTCCGCCGTCCGATGACGAGCTCGACAACCGTACGAAGACCATTTGGCGTTTAGCGTTTAAGAAGGCGACATCAGCGCCACCCAGCTTTACGCTACGGCACAGTCAACGACAGCGAAGTAATGGCACACGCTGCCCAAAATGACCAGGACATGCCACACGCTGTGAAAGTACCTGACTTTCTGGTCATTCACCAGGAAGATAACGCCCAGGAGATAGCAGAAACCGCCTGCAACCATCCAGCTCAGCCCGTCACTGTTGAACTGCATTAATCGCGGCAGAGCCATCAGTGGGATCCATCCCAGAACCACATAGAACCACACGGGGACCATTCGGTCACGAGTCACTCGCAGCTTCAAATACGTTCCCAATCCGGCCATCAACCACATCAGCACTAACGGAGCGTTCCACCAGCCATCGCGGCAACAAGCCAGGCTAACGGGCGTATAGGTGGCGGCCATCATGCCAAAGATTGCAATCTGGTCAAACGTTCGGTACCGCGTTCTGCGCGGTTCACAAACATACGAGTGCGACAAGGTGGACGCTGTGTAAAGGACAACTAATCCGATCGCATAAACCCAACACCCGGCCTGCAGGTAAATATCAAGACCAGTCTGAGTCAGCAGTCGAATCGCGCCAACGACGCTCAGAGCCAATCCGGCACCGTGAGTCAGCTGATTCAGCGATTCCTCCGGGAAATCATTTTCCGTTGTGGACGCTTGAGTTGATTCGACCATATCCATATGCAAACTGCGTCCTTCCATGATTCACTGGGCTCGTCTACCACTGGTTATCGGGCAGTGGACGGTAGCGTCATTGCAAATGCGCGTGAATACCGAATCCATGCCACTGATGTTTTCTCAACAGCCTGAACAATTGCCTGAATCCACCTTACTACTAACCCAATAGTGGCAGAAACTGCCGATGCCACTTCGGCTGTGCCAGAGAAGGAGAACCCGCCGTCGGATCTTTGTTTGTCCAGGAATGCGCAGACAGGCCTACATCAGTGGCATCCTTGCCCGGATGTGAGTTCGCTGTAAGATCCATGCACACCATGCAAAACAGCCAGGCCGTATTTCGTCGCATCGGTGGCGTGTGAAGCAGTTGATAGAAGATCGCATTAGTATCCAACACGAAAACGTTCCAACAACGCCATGAGCAACATATACGACGTCGCTAAGAGCGCAGGGCTGTGTTGCGTTGACTTGGCCTTTGGTACAGCAACATCACAGCAATCGGCAGCCTTCGAAGCACCTGGCATTCCGTTGCCTGAGCGTCGTTATCTGGTAGCGTCATTAACAAAGCCGATCGTCGCAATGGCGTTGCTGAAGCTGGCCGCCGAGGGGCAGGTCACCCTGACAGACCGACTGCGAGCACTCCTGCCGGCCTTTGATAATGCTCGCTATCGCCGAATTACCCTGCGGCATCTGCTGACACACACATCCGGCTTTGCGGATATGTTGCCTAACAACGCAGAACTCAGAGCGGCCCAGGCCGGTCTGCCGGAGTTCCTGTCAGAAGCTGCAACCGTTGATCTGAATTTTCCGTCGGGAACGGACTGCCAATACTCCAGCATCGGCTTCCTGCTGATCGGCGCCATTATCGAAAAGTTAACAAACGAACCCCTCTCGGAATTTCTCCGCACGCATTTTTTCGAACCGCTGCAGATGACAGACACGTGGCTGGGGATGTCTGAAGTCGAAGCGAACACGATTCTGCCAACTGTGTATCCATGCATTCTTCCGGAATGGCAGGATCATGCCGACGACTGGGGCTGGAACAGTCGCTATTGGCGAATGCTGGGCGCTCCGTGGGGAGGCATGATTTCGTCAGCTGGTGACCTGGCAAAGTTCTGCGTGATGATGCTCAAAGAAGGGACTTCGCCCGCAGGCCAGCAGCTGCTTCCAGCTGCCGTGATCAGAGCCGCCATGGCCGATCAAACAACCGAAGTTTCGGCGGACCCGAATTACACCGGACAGCGCAGGCCCTGGGGATTCGGCTGGAGAAGACAGTGGTGCTCGCATCCGGCATCCTTCGGCGATTTTGTCTCCAGCAACTGCATCGGCCACTGGGGAGCAACAGGAACATTGATGTGGATCGATCCCGATCAAAGTTCCTTCGGCGTCATTCTGAGCACGACACCGTACGAAGAAAGTCAGTCAGCAATCCAACGATTGGCGAACGCGATAACTACGCAGCGTATTTAGTCGCAGGCATGACGCGCCTGCGAGTGAATCCTGTTCGCCAGCCGATTGACTTGCTGCCACGTCGTGCTCGTATTGCGGGGCAGCCGCCGGTGAAATCGTGAGCCGCCCTGCCTGAACTTCCAGGGCGACTCACAGTATGAAGGTTTGGATGTTGCAATAACGTGCGATGTCTGGGCGGTCATTTGGAATCGATCTCTGAAATCACTGTAAGTTGTTTCAGGGAGGTGTGTTTTGAAATCTGCGTGGAATGTCACCGCCGCGAACCGCGTCTCAACCGCCGAGGGAATCCCACAGGAGCAACGGCATTTTTTTCGATCGACCCAACCGAGCGGGAGATGGGTTGGGATTGGGAATTTGAAATGTTTGGGTTGCGGTGCGCGGACGTTCTGACCACGAAACGAACGAAATACACGAAAGAGCTGCGGCGGGGATTTTTCGAACAGGAGGAAACGGAGAGTTGCGGACTCCCGATCTCCCGCACGCTCCTTTACATCCGTTTGCTCCTGCTTGAACGCGATGGCTGGACAGGGGAGACCAGCGCGGTTGGGATTTGGGTGCGCGGGCGTTTTTGACAACGGAAGAATCGGCAAGGGCGTTCTTCTAAGCAGGCGCTTATATGTTTTCGCACATAATAACCTACGACTTATCCTTGCACT
>CALFOL010000263.1 GCA_937919915.1 uncultured Planctomycetaceae bacterium | reverse complement strand
TTTCGCACATAATAATCTTCGGATCATCCTTACCTGAATCACTAGGTGGTCATTCATTATATGCGATTATTTGTGGGCGGGTGCTTAGTCCTGCGACAATTCCGTCCCCTCCGTGAAAACCCTGGTAGACCCAGCCGGCCGCAAACATCGGCACGGTGGCCTTGTTGTAGATCTTTTTTTGGCGGAGGTCTGTCCAGGCGGTGATCAGTGTGTAGACAGCGATACTGATCACAAAGACAGCTTTATCCAAGGGTAAGTCTGTCATTGGGAAAGCGATCCGCGAACGAAATGGGCCGACGATGTTGCCGTGGTTGTCCAACGGGCGGGGTCTGCAATGTCGCGATACACGACGTATTTTAAGTGTTGGTTGAGTTTTACTGACAACTGAGCTCAATTCCAGGCAAAGACGGCACGTGAATGTTGTCTTCTGAATGCAAGTCGAAACAATCTGCACAGTCCCTGAAAACCGTTACGGAATTCAAAACGTTCATGGCTGGCATAACATCATCAGACGAACTTTTGGCCACGGCCATCCACGCGGCTCATGCCGGCGGCGCGATTCTACAGGATTGGGTCGGCCGCTTTTCTGTGAAGGAAAAAGGCCGTGCTGACCTTGTGACCGAAGCTGACCACGCGTCGCAGCAGCGGATCTTCGAATTGATCTCACAGAAGTATCCCGACCACGGGTTTCTGGGAGAAGAAGGCCTGAACAAAGACGCTGTCGACTGCGACTACCAATGGGTGATTGATCCGTTGGACGGGACGTCGAACTACGTGCACGGTTTTCCGTATTACGCGGTTTCTATCGCTGTTCGCAAGGGGGAGCAGCTGATCGCGGGGGTGATTTTCGACCCGAATCGGAACGAGACCTTTGCCGCCACGAAATCAGGTGGGGCGACCCTGAATGGAGCTGCAATCAAAACCAGCGGCGAGACCAGCATGAGCATGGCGATGGCGATGGCCAGCCTGCCAGTCGGCGCCGATCAGACTGATCCAGCGGTAAAGCGATTTCTGGATTCGATGAGCCATCTGCAGACGGTTCAACGCAGTGGTTCAGCAGCGTTGAACCTGGCCTGCGTAGCGTGTGGTCGAATTGACACGTTTTGGTCGACCAGCTTGAAGCCCTGGGACGTGGCAGCCGGGATATTGATTGTTGAGGAAGCTGGTGGAACCGTAACAGATCTCCGAGGCGGCAGAACCGACATTATGGTCCCATCCCTCATCGCCTCATGCAGCGCCACAATAGCGCAGGGGCTTATCAGCATCTTTGAATGAATCACCGGCAGGATGGGAATCTCTTCGCTTTGAGGAATTAACGACGTAAAATAACCAGTCTCCTTCCCGCCCCTCCTGCGCTGTTTTCAGCGTCTTTTGTGTTGTTGACTTACATGCTTTATCGGCCTGTCCACTTCATCGGTAGATATCTTTGGCGGCTTACCGTCATGGTCTGGCTGCTGACGTGCACGATCAACGCTCAGGTTGCCAATCCCAATCCCAATCCCAATCCCAATCCCAATCCCACTCCTAATGCTGGCGAGTCTGCCACAGGCGCGTTTCTGGAATCACTGGATGAGCTGAGTGACGGGACGCATTTGATCTTCAAAGATCGAGCCACCGGTCGAGTTCAGCTGTTTCCCGTCGTCAATGCGGAAGCGCTGAATATGTTTCGTGAACGCTGGGAGCTGCAGAATCAGTCCCGGCTTTACGATCTACAAAACCTGACGATTGAGGGCACGATCCGTGGGGACGACGTCGAACTGCAGATAGAAGCGCAAATCAGAATCCGTGTGCCCAACGAATGGGTGCGTGTGCCCCTGGAGTTCGCGGATTTTGAACTGATTGACCCGGCTCCGGAACATTCCGTGGAACTGCCACAGACGGGAACTGAGCGATTCGAAAAAGATAAGCTGCCACTGAAGACGTGGCAATTGAAGGGCGAGGGGATTCATCGGTTAAAGTTTCACTTGATCGGCGAAATTTCGACAGATGCCAACGGCCGCAAGAGTCTTCGTGTCACAGCGCCCGTGGCAAATCAAAGCCGCCTGTTGCTGAAGTTACCAGGAATTGTGCCAACGGCGGAATTGTTGTCGACCGACAAACCGACGGACAAGCCGCTGCACAAGCCCATGGATGTACGTACGGACGACGTTCTGGGAATTTCTGAAATCGAAACCTGGGGTTTGTCAAAGAATACGGACATCACCTGGGCACCGGAAGCAAGGAGCAATGATCAACCGATCTCGTTGCAGGCGACAACGCCAGCGAAAATGAAGCTCGATCTGACGACGGAACCTGCGTCGTTGACCGTACAGCAACCGATTTCGATATCTGGTGGATCGATTGATTCTGTCACGGTGCGATTGCCACCAGGGATTGCCAACGTCGAAATCACTGGCTCGGATGCGAACGACTCACCCGTTGTGCGTGGGTTCGAAGTTGGTGACGACGCGACTGCAAAGATCGAATTTGTCGCTCCGATGACGGGGACCGTCGTGCTGAATTACGGCCTGGAGCTTACGAAGAACGCGAAAGACGTATTGATCCGGATCCCTGTGATCGCGGGAGCTGCGAATCAAACGGCTGATCTGGACCTTGTTGTACCGATTGGCCTGGAAGTGGAGTTTGCGATTCCCGACGACGGCAGCGTCCGACAAAAACGCGTCGAGGCGAACGCGGAACCGCGGGTGGAAGGTGTTCGACAGGTGGCTTACCGACTGTTCTCCGAAGTCGCTGAGTTAAGGCTGAGCATCAAGGATCCTGAAGCATTCTACTCTGTCGTGCCGCTGGTGAATTTCGAAACCGATGGCAACCTGGTGATGACCGCGAGATTTACGGTCAACGTTGTTCGCGGTTCGTTTAACGAAATGACAATTGTGTGGCCAGGGTACGAAGCGGATGGCTGGAAGATTCTGGACGGCTACACGCGGCTCATGACGGATCCGCCGACGAACCTGGCACCTGTGAGTGATGGCGACAGTGTGACGCTGCAGTTTCCGACCAGGCAATCGCGGGAATTCGTTATCGAAATTCAGGCTTTGCGCGATCTGGCGTCGTTTCAGGACGGTGACGGACTGCTGCGTCTGCCTGATATCCTGACGCCAAGACCACACAAAACGAATGTGTCTTTGATCGAATCGGACACGTATTCGATGATGCTGTCGGCTCGCGACGGGAAGACCACGTTTCCGCAGCTGCCGTTGAGTCGCTGGCCGGCAATTCTGACGCAGCGTGAAGAGCCGCTGACGGTGTGGCTGGTCGATTCACCCAATCAGGCGGTGCATCTGGACGTGCAGAAGCAGCGTTCCGAAATTCGCGCCAGTGTGCTGGCAGAAGTCTCCGTTGTGAATGACGGAATTCATTGCAGCGAAACACTAAGTTATCGGGTTCGCAATCTTGATGTGCGTGAGGTGCGTTTGTTGGTCAACGATGTGTCCCCCACCGTTCGGTTGCGGGACTTCGAAGAACCACTTCAACCGCTTTCGACGCTGGATAATGTCGCGACCTACAGCCTGCCGGAGGCAATGCGTGGCGAATTTGATCTGTTGGTCGATTACTGGTCGGCGGAATCGACGTCGAAAAGCCGTGCTGGTCAACAGGTGGAATTCCCCCTGGTTCTGCCAGCTTCGATGGACGAAACAATCGAATCGATTCAGGTTGCGACCCGCATGCCGGAGTCGATTACTCTGATACAGTCTGCGGATTGGACCCGCGTGCATTCGGATAGTTTTCCGGCGATGTGGCGGACTGCGACGATTCCTGAAGTGGTGCCCCTGCAGTTGCAGCATTCGCTGCGTTCTGATGCGACGGGAAAGCCGCACCTGTTGGTCGTGAAGTCTGCCTTGGTCGGCAATAATCTGATGACGGCAACAACAGCCGTATACTCAAAGGCCCCTGGAATCGTGGTGTTTTCCGTACCATCCGGCGCCGTCGTGTATAGGGCCAGGCTGCAGGGTGACGATGCGGAATCCGAAATCGTGGCCAATGATTCGACGGGGCAGCTGGTGCAGATTCGCCCCAGGCAAAACGCAGCAGGACAGTCGGCGACGGCGACTCTTGTGGTTCAGCAGGGAGTTCGTTCTTCGCGACTGCTGGGGCCATTACACCCGTTGCTGCCGAAGCCCGTTGCTGCCGGACCTGATTGTAACTGCGTCTGGGTGCTGCGGCAGGCTGCCGACGTCTCTTTGTTTCACTGGGACGGTTCTGTATCTGAGCTGGCACCTTCGACGAGTTTGATTTCTGAAACCGGACAATTGCAGGGTCAGGTGACTGCGTTGGTTGATATTCTGGCTCCGGTCGGTGATTCGTCACGTGCGGATGTGATGCGTTTGCTCGGCGACAGTCTGATGGATTCCGATCAGTATCAGTTGCTTGTTGGGCCAGCGTTAAGCCAACCTCAAACGTTGATGGTGATTTCTCGAAAGGCCACGCTGCTGGCGACCGCAATTATTGGGTTGCTGATGTATTTCGCGATGACGCGACTGCACTCCCTGGCACTAACGACCGTCGCGGTATTGTTGGCGGCTGTTGTGACCACGATTTTCGCATTCGTGCCAGGTCCCGCGCACATGATCCTGATTCGGTTTGTTCCGGGCTGTGTAATTGCCGTCATCGCGGGCGCTCTGCAGCGATGGTTTGCCAGGCGGCCGGTTTTTCCACGGAAAAACGTGAATACATCGGATGGCAGTACAATCTTCACAATTGATCACCCGCAGACTCCGACCGTTCACAATCCTGTCTAGCGAAATGGACCGAATGGCTCGCGTCGTCTCACTGTTCCTCATGCTCTTTCTGCTCGTGCCGCTGCACGCGCAGGAGTCAGGGAAACAGGATACGCGGAAAATTCCTGAGACCATTGATCACCGGGTTTACAGCGCTGCGCAGATAGAGCAACTGCGGAAGACGAAATCGTATCAACCCGTATTGCGGGACGATTTTTTCAGTCTGCTGAAGCAGTACGAAAGCAACACACAGGCTGATCATTCCATAATTGAGCGCGCTGAGTATTCTGCCACGCTGTCCGGGACCGACCTGCTGGATGGTCGGGTTTCGTTTCAGCTGGAAGGTGGTTCAGACAACCAGACGTCGCGGCGACTGACGTCGTTTGGCGCTACGAATCTACAAAAGGTTCGATTGTTTTCCGCTGACGAAAAACTGGACCTTTCTACCGATTCAGCGGGACGCCTGATCTCACTGAAAGATCTGACCTCACCGGTGATAAACGGATCGTGGGTGTTTCAGGGGGCGCCCGTTGGCCAGGCCGTTGTGTTTCAACTCAAGCTGCCGGCAGCGTCGATTTGCAAGTTGACTCTGAAGGCGAGTTCCGAGATTGAAGTCGAGAGTGCGAACGCGCTGATTCGCGAACGTACGGATGAGACAGGGAATTCGCAGTGGACGTTGTATCCCGAAAATTCGACAGCAGTGACGATCAGCTGCACCAGACGAAGCGAAGACCTGAGCACTGAAAACACAGGATTAGCCGTTGACTGTGATTGCAAAATTCGAAAGTACGGGAGTGTCGCGAATTGGAATGTCGAGGTTCCGGAATCGCTGGCAGATACGATTCTGCTGCTGGGTTTTAGTCGCGAGTGCGATGTCCAGTCGGTGACGCTTGGCAACGGTAGTCCGTTGCGGTGGGACATTGTTTCTGCCGGCGAACAAAAGAGACTTCGTGTCTGGGTACCGACGGCTCAGGGGGACCTGAGCTTTGATATCGAAACTCAGATCAATGTGTCCGAGGATCTGATCGAGGTGCCGTTTCTGGTGCCTGATTCGTGGCAGCCCGCGTTGACGGAAATCGGTGGGGCATTGTTGCTGCGCGACTCGAGCGTTCGAGTGACAGTTTCTCCTGAATTCGTGGTTACGAATGTCGAGACCGAAGGGGTTTTTGAGGAGCATGTTCAGTTTTTGGGCGACGACAGTCAGTTGCTGAAGCTCAAGCAGTTTTCTCAGACTGCACATGCTCGATTGTCGACTGTGATTTCGAAACCGGTCGTAGAAGATTCGATCGTAGTGTTGCCGTCGACCGATCCGGGCAGGATGGATGCGTACGTCTCGGTTGTCGCCCGATCTGGTTCGATCGGCACTTTGTTGTATGACGTTCCGGCGTCGTGGCGAGTCACGGAAGTCAGCGAACCGGTGACTAGTGCCCCGATTCTGTTTCGTCTTTCGGATTCCACCACCAGCGCTGCTCACAGTACGCTGCATGTTACGCTGCGAGCACCGTTGGTTGCTGGTCGTGTTCAGGCTTCGCAGAATCTAAGAATTCGATTGCAGTCTGCGGCCGGACAACGGCAGCGGGAAGTTCCGACACTGGTGAACCGGAATTACCAGCGGCGTCAGGACTACATTGTCACAACGACCGAGGGAGGTCGTGTGCGTCCTTTGCCTGGCGTTGACGGGGTGTCGATGGCTGAGTTGCTTAAGCAGCTTCCCTGGTTGCCGCCAGTGGACGAAGCTGATCAAAAAGTGGCCTTCGCACGCACTGATTTGCTGCTGGCTCCGGAACCTGATGCGACAACAGAACAACTGGTGGCAACGCTTGATTATTCCGTTTCTGCT
This sequence comes from uncultured Planctomycetaceae bacterium, assembly GCA_937919915.1. GTDB lineage: Bacteria > Planctomycetota > Planctomycetia > Planctomycetales > Planctomycetaceae > Fuerstiella. Next base: position 8,015 of record CALFOL010000263.1, on the reverse strand, counting down.
GCCGGTGGAAATGTGACAGAATCGGTGCAGTTGAATCTGCAAAGCTCCGGTGAATTGCCTTCTGAAGTTCTGATTCATGCGACTCCGGGGGCGGACCTGACAATTGCCGCAGATGCGGATTCGTCAGCTGTTGTATCGCTGCGGCGGATTGGCAGTGGGCGACGGCACGATGATTGGCAGCTCAGGATATCCCGTGATAACAGTATCCATGAGTTTCGCGGTGAGCTTACTACGACACGAAAACTGGTCAGTTCGATGGCGGCTACGATGGTGGAGATTCCACGCGGTTCTTTGCAGGGCGGTACGGTGCGGCCTCCCGCAGATGCCGCTGAGGTCCTGCTTGTTGATACGGATGGTCGAACGATTCGGCAGACTCAACAGTATCCCGATCGTCCGTTTGACTCGCCATTGAGGTTACAGGCTCCTGTGGCAGAGTCGGCTCCGTTGACTGTGTCGGGTAACGCGTTTTTGATTACCGAGGCGGTAAAGGATGGCCTGCGGACGCACGCCAGGTACCAAATGCATGTCCGTGCCGGTCGAAATTCCGCACAACTCGAAATGACGTGTGCGAACGTTGCCTCACTGCAGGTGTTTGTTGACGGGAAACCTGTCTACGCAGAAAACGTACAGGATGTTTATCGCATTCCGCTCAGCACTTCTCAGATGCCGATGGAGGTTGACGTCTTTGTGGCGACGCGTCCGATGCCGCACGAGGATACGTACTCTGTTCCCGTGCTGACACTCCGGAATGCTGATTCCACACAGTTGAACTGCTTTGTCCTGACTCCGGCGAACCGCATGCCGGAAAGTTCCGACGGAGTGCTTGAAACACAGCCAGAATCCATCGCTGCCGTGACACGCATGGCCATTGGTGGTTCGCGGCACGCTGCCAAAGGAGACTTTTTTCGGGCAAATCAACAGTTTGCGTCGCAGTGGCAGTTTCACGCTGCACAGTCCGACATCGCCTGTGTGGTGGCAAGTCAGCCAGCCGACGGTGTTCTAAGAATGCGGCTGTACGACATGAGATTTGATGCATCGAAGAAGCTGATTACGATCTTCGTGGTTTGTTTAATGTTTCTGGTTTTGTTGCACATGTCCGCGGCTGGTTGGTGGCTGGCTGGAATCGGCTTGTTGATTCTGGCTCTGATACATCATCGTTCTCCGTTTGATTGGCAGCCATTCATCGAAGGTGGAATCTATGGCACGATCATCGCGGGGCTGATCGGAATTCTACGACGATTGAAATGGAAACCGGGTTCATCTACCAGACAGCTGCAGAAGGTCACGTTGCGGTCGGCTGTTGTGTTGCTAATGGTGACCTCCGTCTGCGGGTTTGATGAAGAATCACTGCCTCAGGTGCTAGTCCCCGATACCGCGTTACCGATCCTGTATGTTGAAGGAGACTGGCTGACTCAGTTGCGTACAAACGCTCAGACGCGCAACGGCGATGCGTTAGTTGTTGACACCGAACTTCACCTGAAGTTACTGTCACCGGACTCCGCGGCTGTGGAATTTCGGTGTGACGTCGCTGCAGGGGGCGATCAAGCATGCGAGCTCATTCTGCCACTACAGGGCTTGACGCTGGTCGAATGTACGCTTGACGGAAAGCCTGTGTTTCCGACTCGCAACACAGCGGGAGACACCACGATTGTGATTCCTCCGCAATCGGTGTTGCCATCGAAGCAATTAATAGCGGATGATACGCAGATAGCCGCTGCGGGACCGAGCACGATTGGTAACTTTCTGCGACGAACGGTTTGCTATACGGTTCGCGTGATTCCTGATGTGAGTTCGGACGCTCTGCAATTCCTGATTCCACATCCACCAGCCCCTGAAGCTCGATTGATTGTCACTGACCCGCTTGATATTGCGGCGGCGGCGAATCGCATCGGAACTGCGGGAAGAGTCACGGATTTTCGAAATCAACGGGTGACGTTTCCACCGTCATACAACAGTCGAGCGTTTGACGTGGCGGTCCGATTGAAGAAAACGGAAACACAGGCACCCGTTATTGGCCCGTCCTGCGAAGTCGTTTGTCGTGCAGAAGTTTCTGAAGCGGAAGTACGGCTGGCTTGTGAATATCGGGATCTGCCAGTTGATCCGAAGAGTCAGACTGTACGAATCGGCAACCATCACAATTACGGCGTGATGGAGGTGAAGTCACTCAGTGGTAAGCGATTGCAGTGGTCGATGGATCGGGATGAGCTGGTGATTCGGGTTGATGCGGAGTTGTCCGAGAGTCGACAACTTGTTGTGCAGCGAGTTATCAAAACGGCGTTGAGTTTAAAGCAAAAGATTCCGTTGCAGGAAATTTCAACTGTTAATGGAATGCGTGCGGCGATCGTCACGTTGACAGCGTCGACGTCCGGTTTGTTCTTCGTGAACGCCGTCGTGGATGGTGACGTTTCTCTGATGGATGTGTCTGCATCAACACTGCCAAAACTTCCTGCGGGGCTGCGTCCCACGGACCGTGTGATGGCTGTGCCGCCGCAGACTTCAGCCGTTGAAGTACAGTTGGCACGTCAGCAGACGGGTCGTGAAGCTCGACTTGTTCAGAAAGTGCTGGTGACGGAGCAGGAAATTCAATGGTCGTGTCGCTGCGAGTTCGAAATCACCGGTCAGCCAGCATTTCGACAAACGTTCCAGCTGTCACCGGACGTACAGATTCAGAGTGTGACGGCCAGCAACAGTGAGGGCGAGGTTTCTCGACTGCAGGCCTGGTTCAGAAACGACGAGCTGATTACTGTGGCGTTGCGAGAAGGTATTCGTGGATCTCTGAATCTGGAAATTCGCGGCACACTCAAACGCGAACCGAACGTTGACACGGCTCTGCCCGTCATTGGCCTGCCGACTGAACCTCTGGAGTCCTTTCTGGAGATTTCTTCGTCTCCGGATTCTGATATCTTTATCAGTGATTTCGGGGGCGCGATTCCCAATAGTCCGTTTGATATCCGGAAGACGCCGATTCCTGACAAGCCGATGACGCTGAGTGTGATTCACGATAGCCGTCCCCTTGTGATTCGGGCGAATCCTGAACGCCGAATCGTTGCTCAGATGGCGGTCGTTGCTTATCAGACAAACCAGCAGACGTTCCTTGCACAGTATCTGTTGCTGCAGACGCCCGATGCCCCGTTTAGTACATCGTTCGAAGTTCCGCAGGCAGCCGCGTTTGCCACCAGCGAAGTCTGGGTTGGTCAGGCTGGCGAATTTCTGCCGGTGGTGGCGACAACCGAGCCGGCGATGATCCGCGTCCCGCCCGAATCGGACGGAAGCGTCATTGTGGTTGTGTCAGACATCGTGATGGCACGCGACACCGATCGTGTGTTCATGCCGATCCCTGATTTCGGATCGGAGTTAACGATTACCGAAGTTCAAGCGTTCGATTTGCGTTCCGACGATGCGACGACTGCCATGCCGGAATGGCTTCAGGCGGCGACCGAACGAACGAAGTTGGTGAAGGCGAATCAACCGGGACGCTTGCTGCAAAGCCATTTTGATGCTGAGACGCAGAAGGTCGAGATACGAATCGCGCTGCCTCAACGGACGCAGGAGATCCGGCAGGCTTCTGGTGGGCCTGCGTTTGCCGCAGCAGATCACCAGCTACGCGTTCAGGGGCGTGAATTGATCACAGGGGCTTCCGGCTTTCTTGTGTTTTCAATGCAGGAGAACCAGCCAGTGAGTATTCGATTGCCAGTTGGGACAGTGCCCACAGCGGTGCGGGTTGACGGCGTCGCCCTGCCCTTTGCCGTTGTCCGGAATACGCTTTCGGTTGCGGCAGCGGGCCGTGTCTCGTTGATTGCTGTTGACTGGTTGCACAGCATGACGGAACCGAATCAGCAGCACGGAGATGTCCCGTTGCCACGCGTCCAGGCGGCTCAAACTTCCACGTTCGCGACGGTGTTGCAGGGGGAAAAATCTGGCTGGGGACTAACCAACGCCACACGAGACGCAGAGTTAACCGTCAAAGATCGACTACGATCTCTGACTACCGGTTTGCAGATGATTGAATCAGAAACGTTGTCAGAAGTCGGCCCTTCTGAGGCGCCAACTTCAGAAATACAGGCGACTCTGCCGAACGGGCCTGTCTGGCAAAAGCTGGTGAAGGAATCGCCCGCTGCGACCGTCGAATTCGCGAGATTCCTGAAGGGCTTCGCGGTGTCGCCACCGGGGATGCAACGCGTCGATGTGTCTGATCCGGAACACCTTCACTTTAGCTTGCCGACGATTCCGTCGGCGACTATCGGGCTATCGTTGTTGTTTGCCGCCGTCATGTTTCTGGTTCCGATTGTTGGGCAGCGGAAAACACCTGGCCGCATTCACGCTGAAGCCAGTACCGTCGTGACACAACCACAGCCCGCAGACCAGGAAGAACCCACGATGATCGGCGTCGATCTGCCGGAATGAAAAAGGCGATCGTCTGATCGCTGGTTTACGATCATGCCGGCGACGAAATCAGGCTTCGTCGACAACGGGATTCGTGAGGGTGCCGATTCCTTCGATCTGAATATCCACGACGTCTCCGTTCTTCAGGAAGACCTGCGGGTCTCGAGCAAACCCGACACCGTGCGGCGTTCCCGTCAGGATGACCGTTCCTGGAGCGAGAACGGTGCTGCCGCTGAGGAATTCGATTAATGTTGGGACGTCGAAGATCATGTCATCCGTGTTCCAATCCTGCATGACCTCGCCATTCAAAACTGTTTTGATGGACAACACATTCGGATTGGAGATCTCGTCCGTGGTGACCAGGTACGGCCCCAGCGGACAGAAGGTGGCGAACGTTTTGCCACGACACCATTGCCCACCGCCACCATTCTTCTGCCAGTCACGAGCACTGACGTCGTTTGCGCACGTGTAGCCGAGAACATAATCCAGCGCGTCGGTTTTTGATACGTTGTGGCACGTCTTTCCGATCACGATGGCCAGTTCACATTCGTAGTCGACTTTGTTGCTCTTTAGTCGCGTAGGCAGCACGATCGGATCGCCGGGGTTTTGGACACAGGTGCTGGTCTTCATAAACAGCACCGGATGTTCCGGAATTGCCGCGCCGCCTTCTTCGGCGTGTTTGCGGTAATTAAGGCCGATACACAGGATGTCAACGGGCGTCAGCGGCGCTAGCAGTTTTCCACTGACGACTTCGTTCGTTGCCTGGAAGTCACCGAAGAGTTCTCCGGAAAGCTTGTGAAACGAACCGTCAATCTGTGGTTCAGCGTAGCAGGTTGAACCGTCCTGTAATTGTAGTCGGGCAATCTTCATGATGAGACTTCTGGCGAATAGGGGGTGAGTTTGTTTTGGATGGATATCGTAGCGGAAAACGTACCGTCCGCCACACAATGCGATTCTGCGCCACGAAAGTCGGCAAAGTCGGGGCCCGTGAGGCAACTTAACGTCTGGGTTCTGGCGTTTGCGGCAAACTGGCCGGACTCATCTGTCGCGACGGCACAGTTGAGGGCCTCGGTTGTCGTGTCGATTCAGTGGTCGCACTGTGGGGCACATTGGCGCCTTGAGCGTGCAGGTTTCCTCGCAAATAGCTCTCGCGATACCGATTAAAAAACTGCTGCGAATAGCTCATGCCCTGTGTCGCGCCTGAGCTTGCGGCGATGTGCGCCTGCGGCGCGACGTGACGGTAGTTGTAAGGGCGAAAACTACTGTAACCGCTGTACGACGGGACGCGTTGGTATTGTCCGTGCAGCCACGGATCCTGTTGGTCAAACGGATACAATTGTCCCTGTGACGTCCCGGAATGACTGGCGCTGACAATGCCCGAATGAAATTCGCAGGCACATTCCTGCCCGTGAACAGACGTCAGCAGTAGACCGCTGGTAACAAGAAGGAATGTCATCGATCGCATGAGGACTGCTTTCGAACCTGAGCATGGAGAACGAGCATATGGACCGGCAGGAACGTCTGCCGCGCTGCCTTCGATATCGTCCTGGAGAGGCATTATCCTTTTCCTAAACTGAAAAAGCGGATCGGTCGCTGTCACACTTCGCAGTCGCCGCAATTTAACATCGCCAGGTTCTTCAACACGCAAAGTTTACCTAAACGCACTGACCGTCAGAATTGTTACAAACGAAATTGTCTCACACCGTTGACTCGGAGAAGTTTGCACAGTCAGAACGTCGAATGAAAGACGAACGGAGATTCCTATCTCTCATTGGGGCCAAGCGCCCATTTTTCGGACGGGCAATTTCTGCCGGTATGGCGTTCAAGTGAAGAAGATGTGACTCGGATGGGGCACCTTCGGATGATTGTGGTTGGAGTGATACGGAACTTCTCTCTTCGGACGGCTGCGCGTTTTCGTCGCAGACTGTCTGTGAGTCGCGCTGCGCTGTGTTGCCTCCTGCCGACGGTTTTTCTGACCGCACTGATGCCGCATACAATTGCACAGCAATACTTTCCACAGGCCCTTGGGCAGCTGCGAATTCCGGGGCAAACTCTGGCAGCCTCGACTCACAGCCCTAACATTCAGCAATTGCTGAAATCGGAATACAAGCTGGCAGTCGAACGGCGGCATAGTCAGCTGTTGATCACACGCAGCAACGTTCGACGACTGGCCGTCACGGATTCCGCAATTTGCAATTATGTGCAGTACATTCCTAAAGAACTGGCAATTGTCGGACTGCAACTGGGGACAACCGATCTGATGATCTGGTTCGAAGGCGAAGCGGTTCCAGCGATCTACGAAATCACGGTCGTGCGAGACGAGAATCTGGAAGAACAGCGACTGTCTGATTTTGCGAAACTGGAACGTCGTTTGTCGGACCTGTTTCCCAATTCGAACGTTTACCTCGTGCCCGTTGGCGGTCAGGTTCTGCTAAAGGGCCAGGCTCACGATTCAGAGGAAGCTACGCAGATTCTGCAGATCGTGCGTTCCGAAGTGCAACGATCACTGGGCCAGGTTGGCGGTTACGGTCTGGGTGCGGGCCAGAGCGGAAGCATTCAGCTAGCGAGTGCACAGAGCCCGAATCTCGCTCAGCGTGGTGCTGGCCAATTTCAGGACATTCTTGTCAATATGCTGGAAGTGCCCGGCGAATACAATATTAAGAGGCGCGTGGTGATTGCGGAAGTCAATCGGTCACAATTGCGAGAACTGGGTGTCGACTGGAACGCGATCTTTAACGGGCGGCATAGTGTTGGCGCCGCGTTGGGTGGAGCCTCCGGGACGACGTTGAGCGGTATCTTTGAAAACGGCGACATCAATGTGTTGCTAAAGTGGCTGGCGACAAACAAAACCGCAACCGTTTTGGCGGAGCCCACGATTGTCTGAATGAGCGGCCATCCGGCCAGTCTGTTGGCTGGTGGGGAATTCGCAGTGCCCACGATTATTGGTCTGGGAGGCGGTCAGGCCAATTCCTTTCGTGGTATTGGAACGAGTATGGTGTGTGACACCGACCGTGATGGATCGCGACCTCATTCGACTTCAGATCGTCCCTGAATTCAGCGCGATTGACGGCGCGAATACAGTGAATGGTATCCCCGGGACCACCGTTAAACGTGTACAGACAACGGTCGAGCTTCGGGAAGGCCAGACTCTGGCGCTGGGCGGGCTGATTTCGCGGCAAACGACGACGACAATTAATCGCATTCCGTTTCTGGGTGATATTCCGTTTGTGGGCAGTCGTTTGTTTCAGAGCAAAAACGCCACCGAAGATGAAGTCGAACTGCTGGTGTTGGTGACTCCGGAAATCGTGAGGCCGATGGAACCCGACGAAGTTCCGCCACTGCCGAATTACTACATCACTCATCCAAACGATCACGATCTTTACAAATACGGTCGCAGCGAAGGCTCACCAGACACAACCGTCTATCAGACTCAGCCGTTCGGAACGGGGATGACGCAGGGAAATCCGGCCGGCTACAGTCTGCAGGATGCGAGTGTGCTGCCACAATTCACGATGCCTCAGACACCAATGTTTGTGCCGGAACCGATCGAATTGCCGAGCAGCCGGTTTTCCGGTCAGCCAGGTTTGCTGCCGCAACCGGATCCGCAAATGTCACCAGCTCAGGGTTACAGT
>CALFOL010000262.1 GCA_937919915.1 uncultured Planctomycetaceae bacterium | reverse complement strand
GCGATGTCGACGCTCGACGCTCCCAGCGCCGACTTCTCGTGTGCTCGCCGAATTCGATCCAATACACCGCTGGCCGCGCTGACTGGTTTGAATGAACCCATCTTTGTGGAATCGGCACAGGCTCTGGCACTCCGTATTCTTCGAGAAGGCGGTGCTGACGACACATCACGAATTCGTTACGCGTATGTCCTGTGCATGGCTCGCAACCCAACGGAGGCAGAAAGTCAAACGGTGCTCGACCTTGTGGTCGCTCACCGCCAGCGCATCGCGGATGGCTGGCTGAACGCTCGCGAAGTCGCGACCGGAAAACCGGACCAGCTTCCCAGCCTTCCCGACAACGCAACCCCGCAGGACGCCGCCGCATGGACACTCACCGCGCGAGCCCTGCTGAATCTGGATGAAACAATGAGCAAGAATTGATGAGGAGAGAACGTAATAATGCACCGGCACGCTAACGCATGCCGCTCGCCAATCTTTCTCTAAAACCACGCGGCTATTCGCAAACCAAAACAACGAGCGACCAACCATGAACGCACCTCAACATCTTCGTGACGCACAAGCTTCCTTTCTGCGACGACGCTGGTTTCTGAAAGACTGCGGAGTTGGCCTGGCAGGCATTGCAGCATCTTCGCTGCTGCAATCTGAAACTCGAGCGGAAGACGCGTCGACAAACGATGCCAACGCCCCAGCCGCCAATCCGCTGGCTCCCCAAGATCCGCACTTCGATGCGAAGGCCAAACGCGTCATCTACATGTTTCACGCTGGAGCCCCCAGTCAGCTGGAACTGTTCGATCCCAAGCCTGAGCTTAGGGCTCGCAATGGCCAGTTGCCTCCGGCCGATCTGCTGAAAGACTACAAAGCCGCCTTTATCGATCCCAACTCGGCTCTACTGGGCGGCAAGTTCAAGTTTGAAAAACGAGGCCAGTGCGGCATGGAGCTCAGTGAAGTCCTGCCTCATACGGCGGAGATCGCCGACGACATCTGTTTGATTCGAACCATGCAGACCGAAGCCGTCAACCACGCGCCGGCTCAGATTATGATGAACACCGGTTCGCAGCAGTTTGGTCGTCCCAGTTTGGGGTCGTGGACTCTGTACGGGCTGGGCACCCATTCGTCCGACCTTCCAGGCTACGTTGTTCTGACCAGTGCGAAAGGAACCAGCGGCGGTGCCAGCAACTACGGCGCCGGCTTTCTGCCGACGATGTACGGCGGAGTCCCATTTCGCAGCTCAGGCGACCCGGTGCTGTATCTATCCAATCCGGCGGGCATCGATGAACAGGCTCAGCGGACGTCGCTGGACGCCATTACTCGACTAAACGAACTGTCGCTGGAATCGCTCGGCGATCCTCAAACAGCCGCTCGCATCCAAAGTTACGAAATGGCCTACCGACTGCAAGCCAGCGTTCCCGAATTGATGGATCTCGGCAGCGAACCGCAGCACATTCTGGAGATGTACGGCATCAAAGATCCCAAGGAAGCGAATTACGCGCGCAACTGCCTGCTGGCTCGACGACTGATCGAACGCGGTGTCCGCTTTGTGCAGTTGTTCCACGAGGCCTGGGACCAGCATGGCAACCTGACCGCGGGGGTCAAACAAAACGCCGCCGACACCGACAAGGCCAGCGCGGCTCTGGTGAAGGATTTAAAACAGCGAGGTCTGCTAAACGACACGCTGGTCGTCTGGGGAGGCGAATTCGGACGCACGCCGATGGTTCAGGGCGGCAACGACGGTCGTGATCACCATAACCGCAGCTACAGCATGTGGCTGGCAGGCGGCGGAATCAAGTCCGGGCACGTCCACGGTCAAACCGACGAACTGGGCTTCAACGTCGCAAACGATCCCGTCCACGTGCACGACCTGAACGCCACCCTGCTGCACCTGCTGGGTCTCGACCACCTGCGTCTGACCTACCGCTTCCAGGGCCGAGACTACCGCCTGACCGACGTACACGGCAATCTTGTGCCGGGAATTCTGGCATAGACTGCCTGATGATTCATGGCAGCGCGGAGATTCTGCCGCTGGCTTTACAGCGAATTTCGCTGACTTGTGGCCGCGGCGAGAGGTTTTTGACAGCAAAACGCCTACCCCCACGAGCCCAGCGCGTACACAACATTTGGTAAACGGCGCTAGCTCGCCCTCCAACTGGGGCTGGGGGTGATTTCGTCTCCAATCTGACTGTCGCACTCCGTCAGGCCACTGTGAGCTCTCGGTTGAAATGCAATCAGCTTTATATCAATCGACTCTGCGTCGTTCCCGATCGAAATCCGGCCTCAAACAGAGAACCAGTAGCTCGCCGGAGCAGTCTTTGACCTCAGGCCTTTAGACGATCTCGCAGATATGCGGCTCGCGCTTCGTTGCGATCAGATGTCTTCAGCGGTCCACCGTTCAGCTTCTGCAGATGAGACGGCTGAGTATGAATAAACAGCTCATTCACGGTGGCGATATCCACGCCGTCGACCAGTCCCAGATTGACTCCCAACCGCAGGCTCGACAGCAGATGCATGGTCTCTTCAGAGCTAATCGACCTGGCGCTGATGAGGATTCCCATCGCTCTTGAAATCTGATCGTCCAGTTGCGACTTATTGTCGCGACACAACAGATCTCGCACGCGGCGTTCGTATCCCAGAATATTGGGAACCACTTCGGCAATATTTTCCAGCAGGTCTTGCTCGCTGCAACCCAATGTCACCTGATTCGAAATCTGGTAGAAGTCGCCCATCGCCTGGCTGCCTTCCCCATACAGTCCTCGAACGGCCAGGTTGATCTTCTGAGCCGCCTGATGCACCTTCTGAATTTCCCGCGTGATTCGCAGTGCCGGAAGATGCAACATGACGCTCACGCGGATACCCGTTCCCACATTCGTCGGACACGCTGTCAGGTATCCCAGTGTCTCGTCGAACGCAAAGCTGATTCGAGCCTCCAGTGCTGTGTCCAGGGCGCTGATTGCTGCCCAGCAGTCGTCCAGTGAAAAACCACTGTTCAATACCTGTAGTCGAACATGGTCTTCTTCGTTCAGCATAATACTGAACTGCTCGTTGTTGCCCACGACAGCGCCGCGTGGTCCACTCGACTGAGCAATCTCGCGACTAATCAGCTGACGTTCGACCAGCAGCTGGCAGTCGATTTCGTCCAGCGCCGGAATATCAATAAACTGAAAGTCCTTGCCAATGTCTGTAGCCGATATCGTTTTGCGCATCGAGTCCACAAGCTGCTGCTTGACCTCGTCGTCAGCTCGCGACATGAACGGATAACCGATGATGTTGCGAGCGAGTCGAATGCGTGTGGAAATTACGATATCGGATTCAGGGCCTTCTGCTCGCAGCCATTTGCCACTGGTGCGCGCCAAGTCAGCCAGACACAGCGAATTCGGTTCGCCATCAGACGTCAATGTTCGAACTTTCCACAATCAAAATAAGGACTCAGAGGTTGCACATCGTTGGTGTCTACCAACTGCGGTCGAATTGTAGTCGGCAGGCGTCGCCACACAAAGCCGTTCCGAAATTCGAGATCAAAGAATGCCCACGATCGGTCTGATGTCAATCGTCGCAAGGGACACAATCGGCAGAGTTCACTCACTGGATTGTGACGAATTTAGCTTTCCCGCGAGCCAAACCATTGAAATTCCGCCGACAACACATCCCCTTCGGCCGATTGCACGCTAACCTGGACCGAAATAAACGCTCGGCCTTTCTCAGACAGTTGGGCTGCGAACTTTTCCCGGGTCTCAGCGTTGATCGTGCCGATAGCGGTCAACCTACCCACGGCAGGGCGACGGTATTTGACGGTCGCTGAACGCACAACGGCCAGGACGTTGTCGGAATTCAGGTCAAATTCGTTCAACAGGCAATGACCACTGGGTATTTCTGCAAGCGAATAGATCACACCTGCGTGGACGGTCCCCAGATGATTTTGATGGTGCTGTTGTGGATTCAGACCAACGCGTTGCTGCCCGTCCTGAGTCACCAGTTCCAGCCCCAGAAACTGACTGAAGGGAAGTGAAAGGATATCCATAATCGCTCGCTACAGCGTATTACGCTGACTTGTGGCCGTGGGGCACGCGTTTCGATCGAAGACAGTCCGCTCCCGCGTGCGAGTACCGTTCACAACAATAGGTAAACTGCTCTAATGCGGGAGACCCGCAGCCAATACGAGCTGACGCTCGGAAACGCTCCGTTGTCGCTCTGAAAACCGGAAAAATCTGAACAAGCTTCCAGAAGTCTAATCAAGCCATTCGGCACGGAACGTGATGTATGGCAGCCGTTGGTAATCAGGCCTGGTCAGTATATTGTCGCTTGCACTAGCGGACTTCTCAACCTTCCAAATCGGCGCTTCATTAAAGGTCGCTGCCAATGGATAGAACGTAAAGCGGGCGAATGTGTACTGCCACGAACGTTTGCCAGTGTCGTCCTCGCGGGCCTCAAGAAACAATAGCGCTTCAGGGTCGGTACCCACGGCAAACGAAAAGATGGCCCCGGAATCGCCGTTTTTGGATTGAAACTGGTACAGGGGTTGTGGCACCAGTCGGCATAGTTCCTGTCGGCCATCCTTTTGTGTCAACGTAACGGCAAACTTCCTGTCCAGCAGACGCATCTGACTGGTGCGTTGTGCTGGAGTGGCCGCGGGCAACGGTACGCCGGGGAGCGGGCTGCGAATCACGTTCGCACGAGCGGGCGTCCACATTACTCGATCGCGATTTGTTGCTTCGATGGCGTCATCCCTGAGAATATGAAAGGCGTGTTTGCGGCGACTCTCCCCATCGTAGGTGTACGTGAAGCAAGTTCCAACAACGACCGGCTGATCCTGATCCGTCCACAAAAACACGGCGCCACGTTCTCCATTGCGAGCCGGGTTGCTCCAGTGCAGAAGCGGCTGTTTCTGCATGACAAGATGAGTCCCGGAATCGGTCTTCTGGATTTGATAATCGGCGACCTCCCTCTCGAACTGTTCGAATCGGCAGGTTCAGCGTCCGTGGCAACGCCAAACTGCACGCCTTTGGCAGGTTGCAACAATGGCTGGTACAGGGCTGTCTGGCTGCACAGGATTAAGAACACAACGAAACCGTATTTGGTAA
>CALFOL010000261.1 GCA_937919915.1 uncultured Planctomycetaceae bacterium | reverse complement strand
TACCAGCACGATAAAAAACTGCCTGGCCATCCTTCACAATTGCCTGGTGTCGAAAAATATCGGCTGGTCGGGTACAAGTTGCTGTGAACCAAATCCAGCTTCGACTTGTGAGAAGACTTATGCCCGTACCAGGTGATATAATCGTGCGATGCTCAGTGATCGTATTGCTGCTGCTATGTGGTCGCGTAAACGAACGGTGTGCAGCTTCCGAAATCATTGCGTATGAAATGCCAGTGCGTGGCATTTGCGCCCATCGTGGAGCCAGCGACTCTCATCCGGAAAACACCCTGTCGGCGTTCCGCGAAGCCATTCTGCTGGGAACGCAGATGATCGAATTCGATGTAGCACTGACAAAAGATGGGGCGTTGGTGCTGATGCACGATGCGACTGTCGATCGCACAACCGATGGCAAAGGGAAGTTGTCTGAGTTGACTCTAAAAGCCGTTCGACTGCTGGACGCCGGCAGCTGGAAAAACAAAAAGTTCAAAGGCGAAAGTGTCCCCACACTACAACAGGCCCTGGACATGATGCCGGAGAACATCTGGCTGAATGTCCATCTGAAGGGCGGGGCGGAGCTGGCGACGAAAACGACACAAGCCATCGTAGACGCCGAACGAGTGCACCAGTGCTTTCTGGCTTGCAGCCGAGAAGCTGCTGTCGCGGCGAAATCTGTGGCTGCGAATATTCAGATCTGCAACATGGAACGACAGGCGAATTCGCAGCAGTATGTGGACGAGACGATCGCTGCCGGTGCCGAGTTCATTCAGCTGCTGGGGGGAGAATCCGTGGCACCTGCTCAGACACAGCAACTTTGCGATGCGGGAGTTCGCATCAACTATTGCTGTGCCAATGACGCTCCGAAAGTGAAAGCTTTGTTCGCCGCAGGGATTGAGTTCCCGCTGGTTGATAAGCTGAGCGAGCTCATCAAAATCGCGGACGACGAAGGCATTTCACGGCTGACACCGGTGTATCGATCGCGAACGCCCAACGAGAAGTCCGCGGCGCCTGTTTTTGCGGATGGAGAAGCACAGGAAGTGCCGGAATTCAAGGATGAACGGCTCTGGATTAGCCATGACCTCTGGGTCGAAACAGAATTTAACACGGACGGCGATGATCGCCCGGACCGCATGCATGTCAGTGTGACTCGACCACGCCAAACGGATACTCAAGAATTGAAGGTCCCTGTGGTTTACGTTTCCAGTCCGTACTTTTCAGGAACAGCATCCGGCACGCGAGACTTCTTCTGGGATCCGAAGCAGGAACTCGGGCAGGACTCACCAGAGCATAGTGGCCCGCCGTCGATCGCTCACGAAAGTCGGCGTGTGGTGATTTCCACGTCGCATTGGCGAGACTGGTTGCCACGTGGCTTCGCGGTGGTTCATTCCGCTTCGCCAGGAACCGGATTGTCGCAGGGTTGTCCGACCATTGGCGGCGATAACGAATCGTTGGCACCAAAGGCCGTAATCGACTGGTTATGCGGCCGCGCAAAAGGATTCAGTACGCCGTATGGTGACAAGCAGGTGACGGCGTTCTGGTCGACGGGTAAGGTCGGCATGACAGGCACATCTTACAACGGCACAATTCCTTTGGCCGCGGCAACCACGGGTGTCGAAGGGTTGGAAGCCATCATTCCCATCGCCCCCAATACATCGTACTACCATTACTATCGGTCGAACGGTTTAGTGCGGCATCCGGGCGGCTATCTGGGTGAAGATGTGGATGTGCTGTACAACTTCATCAACAGCGGAAATCCGCAGCGGCGCGAGTTCTGCGATTGCAACGTGCGTGACAAAGAAATGGCAAACGGTCGGGATCGTGCCACCGGCGATTACAACGACTTCTGGGCAGGTCGGGATTACATCAACGATCTGGGGCCAATGAAAGCTCCGATGCTGATGGCGCATGCGTTCAACGACTGGAACGTCATGCCGGAACACAGCGTGCGAATCTACAAAGCCGTGCAGGCGAAGGGCGTCCCCGTTCAGTGTTACTTCCATCAGGGCGGTCACGGTGGCCCGCCTCCGCTGAAGATGATGAATCGCTGGTTCACGCGATATTTGTATGGCATCGAGAACGGTGTGGAAAACGATCCGAAAGCCTGGATCGTGCGTGAGAACGATGACCGGCTGAAGCCAAAATCATACACGGACTATCCGAATCCGGCCGCAGAAGCTGTCACGCTGCATCCAGGCAAAGGCGGTACTCAGCGGGGCCTGCTGTCAACCAGCGTGCAGGTCGGGCAGGGCACAGAGAAGCTGACAGACAATTTCTCGTTCGACGGAGCCACGCTGGCTCAGGCCGAATGGACGCAACATCGTTTGCTGTACGTCACGCCGATCCTGAAAAAGCCCGTGCACATTTCAGGGACATGTCAGATGACGATTCGGCTGGCGTGCGATAAACCGGCAGCAAATCTGTCCGTGTGGCTGGTGTCGCTGCCGTGGACGAAAGATTCGAAAGCACAG
The DNA here is from genome assembly GCA_937919915.1 of uncultured Planctomycetaceae bacterium. Taxonomy (GTDB): domain Bacteria; phylum Planctomycetota; class Planctomycetia; order Planctomycetales; family Planctomycetaceae; genus Fuerstiella. The sequence goes on along the minus strand of CALFOL010000261.1, from coordinate 2,601 downwards.
ATCTTCGAGAACGTGATTACTCGAGGCTGGGCGGATCCGCAGAACACCGATTCGCTGACAGAAAGCCAGCCACTGGTGCCTGGCAAGTTCTATGATTGCCGTTTCGATCTGCAGCCGGACGACCATGTCGTGGCCGCAGGTCAGCAAATTGGCTTGATGGTGTTTTCGACCGACCGCGACTTCACGCTGTGGCCTTCACCCGGTACGGAACTCACAGTGGATCTGGACCACACGAAGCTCGAAATCCCAATCGTCGGTGGAAACACGGCGCTCTCAAACGCGCTCAATCCGTAACACTCGCAGGCGTTTCTTTGAACACAAAGAAGAAGATCCACAGGTCCTTTCGACGGCGACGCGAACACAAAGCGGACGGGATTGTGTTGCTTTCGGCTGCCATCGCAATCTGCGGGATTATTCAATTCGTCCAGGGAATCTGGATGGCGATCGAGCACTATCCGTACGCATTTAATCCTGCATTGGAGTTTCTGAGCGTGCTGGGTGCTCAATCGGCCTCAGCACCGTACTTCACGCGGGCCACTGTGACGCTTGGTGTTTCTATGTGGCCGATGTTCTACAGTGTCGTCCATCAGTTTGGAGACGACGTGCCAACTTCTGTCGTGACGTTTTCGGCGTTGGGGATTGTGTCTTCGTTTGGGTTGTGTGGAATTGGCACGACGCCGTACAACCAGTACTACACAATGCACTACGTCGCCGTGGCGGCATGGTTGCTTCCGATGCTGGTGATGTTACCGCTGAAGATTCCGCAGCCTGGACAACCGCGTGCCGGATTTTCCGTTGCAATTATTATCCCGATCACTGTTGCTGCATTTGTGTACATCACAGGTTCGCTGTTGCAGGGACGTCTTCCGGACAGTCTTGCGATGCTCACGACATTCAGTCAAAAGCTGCTTATCGTCACTGCATTACTTTGGATGGTGTCGTTTGTTCGCGTCATCATCTGCACGGCATTCCATGCTCCGTCGAATCAATAATCGTTCTTCCTCCAGACAGTATGTAATCGTATGACAGGTGAATCAGACGTGCGGCCTGTAGTCGTCATTCCTGCAGACGATCCACCAATGGTTGGTCGATCAGAGTATCTGAATGAGCTCCGTAAATTCACGGACGTCCAGCTTTACACCGATCGCCCGAAAGACGATGCAGAAATGCTGAAGCGTCTGCAACCCGCTGAGGTGATTCTGAACTCTCGCAGCGCCGTTCGGATCTCCGGGCCGCTGCTGAAGCAACTTCCCCGGTTGAAAATGATCGCTGTCTGTGGCATTGGCTATGATTCGATCGATCTGGCAGCAGCATCGCAACACAATGTCGTAGTCAGCAATATTCCCGGCAGAACGGCGACGGTTGTCGCAGAGCACGCCTTCGGACTGATGCTGGCGGTTTCTCGACGAACAGCTGCGATGACGCGCAAGCTTCGCGACGGAGTGTGGTCAGCGGACCTGGGTGTTTCGTTGATCGGCAAGACGATTGGCATTTTGGGCACGGGAAACATCGGTTGCGAAATGATCCGCTTGTGCAGGGCGTTCGGAATGCACGTTGTGGCGTGGTCGTTTCATCCGAACGAACAAAAAGCGGAACGGCTGGGATTCGAATACGTTGCGTTCGAAGACTTGCTCCTACTGTCGGATGCTGTGAGCGTGCATGTGCGATTATCCGAACAAACGCGAGGCCTGATCGGGGCGACACAGCTGCAGCAAATGCAGCGAGGTGCCATTGTGATCAATACAGCGCGAGCGGCAGTCGTTGATACGACCGCCCTTGCCGATGCGATCAACAGCGGTCATGTGTTTGGCGCGGGAGTCGACGTTTACGATGCGGAACCGATTCGGACAACCAACCCGCTGTTACAGTGCGACAACGTCGTGCTGACTCCGCACAGTGCGGATCAGACGCCGGAAGGGTTGGACATCCTGACGCTGGGATGTGTTGAGAACATCCGTGCGTTTCTGGATGGAGCGCCGAAGAATGTCGTCAACAGTTAGTACGGCTACAGCGTAGCCCGGAACAACTTCCCGACTCGTTTTTGGCTAAGGCTTCGAGCAGCCACTGTGGGTTGAAGACTGTGTAAACCGATGTTGTTCGGGACAAATTGAGCTTCCGGACCCAAGGTCGGCCGTTTGTAATTGGTCGGGCCGTTGGCCGCCCTGACGGCCCTAAACTCTCTTGGTGGCGATCTGCCCCAGGCCTTCAGCGCCTTCAGCGCCTTCAGCCTGGGTTACAGCACATCCCAATAAGTCGTGAACGGTTCTGGCTCGCGGGAGACCGCAATCTTACAGCGTATTACGCTGACTCTTGGCCGCGGGGCACGCGTTTCGATCGAAGAAAGCCTGCTCCCGCGAGCGAGTACCGTTCACAACAACAGGTAAACTGCTCTAGTCCGAAACTCGCTCTTCGCCGCCATGAGCCCGCAGGAACTGCTGTAGGTAAACGGATGGGCCTTTGGCCCGAAAACCTCATCCACAATTCGCCGGAAAATCTAAAAACAACGATCGTTCAGAACACTCACCAAATACGGAAGTTTATTCAGCACTGCTCTAAGTTCCAGTTTCGCACTTTCAGTGGGTCATCCGGCGAGGGTTGCGA
>CALFOL010000260.1 GCA_937919915.1 uncultured Planctomycetaceae bacterium | reverse complement strand
TATGGTCAGCCGAATAACAGGTATGGCAGCAAAACGAAGAGCCCTGACGTGTGCGATGTACACAACATTCAATACACTCCGCAGCGCGTCTGTATGGATCGAGTATTTGCTCTGTGACAATCTGTGGCCAACGAAGGATCAATAAAATAATGACAACTCGCTGCCTGACGTTTCGACTTGTGAGCCTCACGCTTCTGTGCCTTGCATCGCCGCTGCAGGCGCAGGTTCATTATCACGACAGCAACAGTCCGTGGGGGCAGCGAGCAGCATCGGGGCCGGACGCGGAAGTACCCGGCTGGTTCTACAACCTTGGCACTACCGGTCTACGCGCACAGTTGGTTGCAGAGCAACCGAAGGCGTTGCTGATCAAGTATGTCTTTCCTGACTCACCAGCGAATGGTCACGTCCAGACTGGCGATTTCATCGTCGGCGCTGGTGGGAAGTTGTTCAAAGAAGAACACCGCAACGGATACGGTGAGAGCGTCTTTGGCGGTCACGGGCCAGTTTCAGAATTTGCTCAGGTGCTCGAAGCGTGTCAAAGCAGTGACGGCAAAGGCAAGCTTCCGCTGACTTTGTTGCGTGGTAGTCAGACAATGGAAGTCGTGATTGACGTCGGTCTGAGATACGGAGCATACTCGGCGACGTATCCAGGCGTGTGTGCCAAGTCAGAAATGATTCTGGCTGAATTGCTGCAGTACCTCGTACAGCAGCAGAAGCAGGATGGTTCGTTCGGTAATCCCGTACACAACACCTTTGCGCCGCTGGCTTTGCTGGCGAGCGGCGATGCGCAGTACCTGCCGGCCGTGGAACGCAATGTGCAATATCACTGTCGTGAAACTTATGCGAAGGACAAACGTTACTTCGCATTGATCAACTGGACTTATATGAGTGCCGCGATTGTGATCAGCGAGTACCACCTTGCGACGGGAGACAAATCGGTACTGCCGGAACTGCAGGAGGTTCATGATCATCTGGCAATGAGTCAGTATCTCGATATGTCGCAAATCAATCCCAAAGCGAAGGAATCACACCCGCATTCCTTCCCGAAAGGCCCCAGGGATTCTCACGGCGGCTGGGGGCACAATCCCGGCTTTGAAGGCTATGGTCCCATCGCAATGCTCACAGGCCAGGGAGCTTTGGCGTATTCACTGATGGACCGTTGCGGCATCAAAGTGAATCGCGAACATCACGACGCCGCTTACAAATTCCTCCGAAATGGCACGGGGCGAAACGGGTACGTCTGGTACGGCGATCAAGTTGGAGGCGGGCCGGATGGCTGGGCGGACATGGGCAGAACCGGCGCGGCCGGCATTGCCAACTTCCTCAGTCCTTATGCTGAACCTGTCTACCGCGAACAAGCGCTTGCTCACGCCAAAGTGATCGGTCAGCATCCGCATAGCTTTCCCGACACCCACGGCTCGCCTGCTATGGGAATGGCCTACACAGCGCTGGCGGCGAACGTTGACTCCGACAGCTTTCGCAAACTGATGGATGCGAATCGCTGGTGGTTCACGATGGCCCAGTGCGCCGACGGCAGCTTCTATTACCAACCCAATCGTGACAACGCTGGCTACGGCTCCGACGCCCGCATGACAGCATCTTCCGTAGTGGCGTTCATCTTTGCGATCCCCGGACACAAGCTGGTAATCACGGGCAGGGATGCAAAAACTTCGAAGCCGTAAGCCGGGCTTCGCACGGGCGTCGTGGAAGAAGCCGGCACGAATTGTCGAGCATGCCGATTCGTTCGCCGGAACGTGGGCCGTTTTGCAAATCCGCTGTCTGGCGACGGCAGCTACGCCAACGAATAAACCGCTCCAAATCATGGGGAAGGCATGCGGTGTCATTGAGGTTGCAGTGATAGAGCGTGATACTTCGTCAGTTTGCAGCAACTGACTCTCGACTCAGGAAAGGGTGGACTCTGGTGTTCTTGAAATTACCAGTTCACGAAACGCAATGAAGATTGGAATCATGGCCGATATCCACGACAACGTGGATAATTTGCGGCACGCCATCGGACGATTTAACGCAGAAGGTTGCGGTCTGATCCTCATCGCCGGAGATCTCGTGTCGCCTCTGGTGGTGCCATCCATGCGCAAATTGACGGGCCACGTGATTGCATGCTTCGGAGACAACGACGGCAATCGTCGCGGTATCATCGGTGGCATGAAGATCGTCGGTACGATTGGCCATGGCCCGTTTTGTCATCGAACACGGGACGGGCTGAAGATCCTGATCGCCCATCAGCTGAATGAACTGCGTGACAATATCGGTGACGAAGACGTTATCGTTTTCGCTCATACACATCGCCCGAGCATTGTCGAAGACAAAAATGGGCGGCTGTTTATCAACCCCGGAGAAGTCGGCGGCTGGACATTTCGGAAGCCGACAGTGGTCGTGCTGGATTCGGTCACTCGCAAAGCCGAACTGATCGACCTGCCTGCCATGCCTCCCGGCGTGTTTATTCCTGAGCCGGGTTAGTCAACTTCCGTTTTCATTGGCCGTAGCTTCCGTCGCCAAACGGCGTTTTGCTGCAAGACCCGCGTCCTCGCAAACGAAGCTTCAAGCGGCTGTCGTGTCAAAGTGCAATGCCGCAACCGGATTGTTCACTCATCTACGAAGATCTTCGTTGACAGACTCATGTCGCCCTGGCATAATCTACGAACATGTTCGTAGATGTTATCCTGAAGCTGAGAGGGAACTGGTCATGAGCACTCCGCGGCCGACTGAAGCCGAGCTCGATATTCTGCGCGTCCTGTGGGGACTTGGGGCGAGCACTGTGCGGCAGATTCACGACACGTTGAATGCCGAACGAGATATTGGCTACACCACGATCCTGAAGCTGCTGCAGATCATGTTTGAAAAGGGACTGGTGGCGCGTGATGACTCGCAGAAGTCCCACATCTATCGCACCACGCAAAAGGCGCAGACAACACAGCGGCAACTGGTCAAAGATCTGCTGAAACGCGCCTTCGGCGGTTCCACAGAACAACTCGTGCTGCAGGCTCTTTCGTCGAAGAAAACTTCGAAGCAGGAAATCGCGGAAATTCGGCGGATGCTGGACGAACTTGAGGGAGGTGCGTCGTGAGTGAATTAATTCAGGTCTTCTCGGCGCCGTTGGCGGAACGAATCGGTTGGGTCCTCGTGCACTCCATCTGGCAAGGCATCATTATTGCCCTGCTGTTGGCTGTGGTTCTGCGACTGCTGCTGCGACGGTCTGCTCAGTCACGATATTTGGCCGCATCTATTGCGTTGGCTGCCATCGTGATCTGTCCGCTGATGACGAACTCGCCCCAGCGGGAGGCGAATGCCAATGCGGAATTGAATGTCGGCACGGTAGTTCCGCTGACGCCTGCTGGCGATGTCTCTGCGGTGCCGAGCATTGGTGCGAACGCCTTGGTGCAGGGCGAATCAATGGCGGTCTCGTCCAGTTTGCCGATCGAAACGGTTGTGGCTGAGCCCACCACCCTGACGCAATCCGAAAATACGCAGTCCAACGTGCCGTCGACCGCATTCGTGTCAATCAAGCAATTGCGTGCGTCCGTCACGCCGTTTCTTCCGTGGCTTGTGAGCGGCTGGTTGGCGGGTGTTATCGTCTGTTCGCTGAGATTACTGATGACGTGGCGGCACGTGCGAATGCTGCGCACAACGGGGGTGGTCGTTGCTGGCGACCAGCTGATTTCTGCTGCGCGACGACTTGCTGACCGAATGGGAATCTGGCAAACAGTAGCGCTGCTGGAGTCGACTGTGGTTGAAGTGCCCATGGTGTTCGGCTGGTTAAAACCAGTGATTCTGTTGCCGGTCACGCTCTCCACCGGACTCCGTGCCGCGCAGGTCGATGCCATTATTGCTCATGAACTGGCTCATGTGCAGCGCTGGGACTTTCCGGTTAATCTGTTGCAAAGCGTTGTGGAGACAATTCTGTTTTACCATCCTGCCGTTTGGTGTGTGTCCGGAATCATGCGACAGGAACGCGAAAACTGCTGTGATGATATTGCCAGCGAAGTGTGCGGCGACAAGTTGACTTATGCTCGAGCCCTGCTGCACCTGGAGGAACTTCGTCATCCCGAACAATTGGTTCTGGCCGCTTCAGGGGGTGACCTGATGACACGCGTTCGACGCCTGATCGCTCCCGGCAGTGCAGAGGGATCCGTGCGAGGCCTCGCTGGTGTGGTTGCACTGCTTGTTGTTGGCACTGCGTTGGCGGGAATGCGACTGGTTTCGATTACAGATTCGACGCGTTTGGAGGGCGCACTTCCCGGCACGATTGCTGTCGGGCTGGACGGTGATTTGACGGTGGAGTTCGCCGCCATATCCAGAGATCCGGCTGTCGAAGATTCCTGGTGGCAGCCCAACGGCGAACCATACTCAAGCGACTTCTCGACGGCGTGGGAAACTTCCCCGTTGGAGTTCGATCCATCGTCATGGAAAATGGGTTTTATTGTGAAATGCTCCGATCCGAATGTCGCTGTTCACGCCAGCTTCCCTCAAGGAAGTGGTTCCTGGGGCGGGTGGACTTCTGGCCAAACCGGGCCGGGTGGGAAGATGAAAAAATCATACGTACAGATGACTGTCTTAAATAATTCCGACGTAGCCAAAGCCGCAGCGGTGGATGTTGACGTGTTTTTTAGTCGCGAAGACTGGCGTCCGTGGAAGACTATTGCACTGGGGGACAACGTCATCAAGCTGCGGGCGTCTGGTGAATTTTCAAGGCGGGCGCATGTTGCTGAAGCGTCAGGGGCGCAGCCGGGAGAGTTATTGTATGCCTATGAGGATGCAGGCAGAAACCGTGTGGACATCGTGGTCGGATGGCCTACGGACTTGCATTCAAAGGCCGAGATTCAGTTTGAAGCATTCGACGCAAACGGAAACGAGATCGAGTTGGCGGGCGTTGGCTATCGGCACGCTCGCGGATTCCGTGTTGACGGCACACGCGAAACAATCGCCAGCTATCGTTATCGTCTCCGCTACTACACAGGCAAGGTCTCATTCTTTAATGCGTCGCTGATTCCTAATCAGCGAACCCAGGTCATGCACAGGGTCGTCCGACTGAACGTACCGCAACAG
>CALFOL010000259.1 GCA_937919915.1 uncultured Planctomycetaceae bacterium | reverse complement strand
ACCAGGAGGTTACCGATGCAATCATTGACGAAGCCGAAGACCACAGCAACGGCTTGTTGTGAGGAATGATCCCGCGAAGTTCGTCACGGGGACAGTGTCGTCTACTTTATTCCACTGCGACTTTTGCGAAGTCATGTACCCAGACGGGCTGGTTCTGATCCCAGTCCATTCCCTGATGCATGCGTTCGATCACTGCGCGATACATCTCAAGGTTCGGATAGCCTTCCCGCTGAGCATCCTCTTCCGTGATGTCGCCCCAGCGCTCGGTCCGCAGCCCGGTGATTTCGAAATCCGTGCCTTCCAGACTGAACGTTTCACCCGGATAACCGTAGACACCTGCTCGGCGCTGCTGCGTCTTTGAACCATCCAATGTGGCGGCAACCAGTTTGGGATGAGTCACGAGCCGATCGATGGAACAGGTTTTCTCGGGAAAATCATCTGACATGCTGCACTTTTGCTGAAAAGTTACTTGAGGGGCCGACTGTCGGTACAATTTACAGTCCTTGACACTCGGTTATTATCTTATGGCGGATCGGCCGTTACAGTAACAAACCCGCGAACACTGAGCGACTGGCTCTTCGCCACTCCAGACTAACAGCTAAATTTCTATGATCATTCGATACGCCGTTTTTCTGATTCCGTTTATCACACTGCTGCCGACATCTTTGGCCGCCGTCGATTTCGCTCACGACGTCATGCCAGTGCTGCGAAAGCACTGTGCCGAATGTCACGCAGGAGCCAGCAAGAAAGGCGGGCTGGCAATCAACACGCGGGCCGAATTACTGGCCGGAGGAGAATCCGGCTCGGTCGTCATTCCGGGAGACGCTGCGAGGAGCCGCCTGATCGAGCTGCTCGAATCAACCGACGATGCTGAATGGATGCCGCCGAAGGGACCGCGTGTTTCAGCCGCTGAGATCCAGACCTTGAAAAACTGGATCAGTGAAGGTCTGTCCTGGGATGCGGAGATCACGCTTGATAGGTCCGCCTGGGAACCACCGCTGAAGCCGCGTGTTGTCGTTCTGCCATCAGTACAAGGCGGACGCAACCATCCGATCGACAGACTGCTCGATCTTGATCTTGCCAAACGCGGTCAGCCGATGCCGCCGGCGATTTCTGACGCCGCCTTTCTTCGCCGCGCCACGCTGGATTCCATCGGCCTGCTGCCGACGCCGGAAGAATTGCAGGCCTTCGTGGCGAATCCGGCAGACGACAAACGCGAAACGCAGATCTCGCAATTGCTGGCCAACGACATTGCCTATGCGGACCACTGGTTGACGACATGGAACGATCTTCTGCGCAACGACTACACGGGAACGGGCTTTATCACTGGCGGGCGCAGTCAGATCACCACGTGGCTGTATGCGTCACTGAGAAAGAACCAGCCGTACGACGAATTCGTCCGCGAACTCATCGCGCCGGGTGCGGAGTCGGCCGGATTCATCAACGGCATCAAGTGGCGTGGCAACGTGAACTCCAGCCAGACGCTCGAGATTCAGTTCGCGCAGAATATCTCGCAGGTCTTCCTGGGCATCAACATGAAGTGTGCCAGCTGCCACGACAGTTTCATCGACCGCTGGACGCTTTCCGAAGCCTATAATCTCGCCGCGATTTACGCCGAGACGCCGCTGGAGCTTAATCGCTGCGACAAACCGACGGGGCAAATGGCGACTGCGAAGTGGATCTTCCCTGAGTTAGGCGATGTTGATCCTGCTGCCAGCAAGCCGGAACGACTGAAGCAGTTGGCCGAGCTGATGACGCATCCGGAAAACGGGCGTTTTACTCGAACGGTCGTGAATCGAATCTGGGAGCGGCTGATGGGACGCGGGATCGTGCATCCGGTCGATGCCATGCACACTCGGCCGTGGAATGAAGACCTGCTGGATTACCTGGCGGTGCACTTCGCCGAAGACGACTATGATCTCAGGAAGTTCATTCGCTTTGTCATGACTTCGCAGGCTTACCAATCGCAGGGCGCGATTTTTCAGGAAGAACCGGGGGAGGATTACGTCTACGCCGGGCCGATTGCAAAACGCATGACGGCCGAACAGTTGCTGGATTCGATCTGGCAGATTACAGAAACGAATCCAGGCCGTGCCGAAGCGAAAGTTGATCGCATTCTCGAATCCTTCGCTCCCAGTCCGATCTCCGATCTGGATGCGCTGGAGCCCCTGCCGATTACCGCGAAGTGGATTTGGCATCAGGGCGAAGTGGGAAAAAAATCGCAGCTCAAAAAGACGCTGCGACTCAACGCAGCTCCTAAGGCAGCAAAGTTGATGGCGACATGCGACAACGCGTTCACGATGAAAATCAACGGCAGGCAGGTGGCTGCGTCGCAGGACTGGCAGCATCCGGTTTACGTTGACATCACGTACGAGCTTCAGCAGGGCGAGAACAGCATCGAGGTCAGTGCAGAAATGTTCGGAGGCGCCGCTGGGTTCATTTGTGAGATCGTATTGCTGGATGGCGACGAACAACAGGTGATCGCCAGCGACATGACGTGGGAAGCACGGTCACCAAAGGGAACATGGGATGCCGCCGCGGAACTCAAACCGCATGGCGAGGCCCCGTGGGGCAACATTCTGGATCCCGGCGTTAAGGCAGAACAGAGCGGCCCAACGCCTCCCGTCCGTGCAGCTTTGGTGAAAAATGATTTTCTGATGCGTTCTCTGGGCAGGCCGCATCGCGATCAGGTCGTGACGACCAGGCCCACCGATCTGACGACGTTGCAGGCGATTGACCTGGCGAACGGCGATGTTCTGGCGGGTTACCTGAGCCGTGGTGCGCAAAGTCTTGTGGACAAAGGCACGTCCGCCGAAGAACTGACGAGCTGGTTGTTTCGTTACGCGTTTTCTCGCGAGCCGTCGGACAGCGAGCGCACTCTGCTGGCTACGATTGTCGGAGACAGCAGCGACCCGATTGTTGTCGAAGACCTGTTGTGGATGGTCTTTATGCAACCGGAATTTCAAATGATTCGTTAACAAACTTCTCCCAGGCACCATGATGACATTGGCAGAAAAACTCGCTCGCAGAGATCTTCTCAAGCAACTGGGCATGGCGACCACCGCCGCTTTGGCAGCGGGAACTCCGCGCCTGTGGGCCGATTCTGAAACGTTCGCTAATCCCCCTGCGAAGGCGGATTCCTGCATCCTGATCTGGCTCGCCGGGGGGATGGCTGCGCCGGACACGTTCGACCCGAAGCGTTATTTGCCATTCGAGAACGGGCTTGAGGTCGACAAGATCCTCAGCACGTTTCCAGCCATCGACACCGTGGTGGACAACATTAAACTGACTGAGGGCATGGAGCACATCGCGAAGGTGATGGATCGCGGCACGCTCATTCGGTCAGCCGTGCAGCCGGACCTCGGCGACATTCTGCACTCACGTCATCAATACCACTGGCACACGGGCTACGTACCTCCGTTAACGGTGGCGGCACCACACATCGGTGCCTGGATGGCAAAAGTCCTGGGACCGAAGAACCCCGTCGTCCCGCCATTCATCAACATTGGTCAACGACTTGAGGGTGTGGGCGAAAAGGAAGAGCTGAAGGCATTCACGACGGGTGGATTCTTCGGCACGGAGTTCGGGCCGATGAACCTGCCTTATCC
>CALFOL010000258.1 GCA_937919915.1 uncultured Planctomycetaceae bacterium | reverse complement strand
TAACTTGTCGGGCATCATCGACACGGGCGATTCACTCATCTCGTCGATCTCATCGCGTTGAATGACGACCTGATCCGTGGCCGTTTGAAGAGTCAGAGTCTTCTCTGTGTTTCCGACAACGACACCGTTCAGAACGCGACCGTCTTCCAGCAACACGACCGATAACTTGAAGTTCTTTGAGACCGTAGCGCTGGGGTCGACGATGTTTTCCAGCAGGTAGTTCAGATTGTTACGCTGAGCACCAGTCAGGTCCGGAGCGATCTTTTTCCCTTCGCCGAATAACGTGTGACACGTCGCACAGGACTTATCGAACAGAACGCGGCCGGCAGACGAGTCCGCTTTTGCCAGAACCTCCGACGTCAGTTTTACTCGAAGTTCAACGATGTGAGCCGTCGTTTCTTTCGATTGTTCGGCGAGTTCAGGCCACATGTCCGCCACGCGTTTGCTAAGACCAGGGTCGCCGGAGTTTTGCATCTGGCGAAGTTGGAACGCAGATACATTTGAGCGTTCGATCGTCCCGCCTGAAACCGCATCCAGCAACACGCTGGCAAACTGCGGACGCGATACCAGCGTCGTGATCGCCGCCTGTTTGGCGGTCAGGTTAAAGCCGCCGAATTTCGAAACCAACAGCTTTGGTGTTTCGTCGTGACCGAACGCCGCAAGACCGTTGATCGCATCCGGGGACATGTCACGATTTCCCAACAGGTTCTGCAAAAGCTGCACAACGTCGGTGTCTCGCGCCAGAACCAGCGCACGGATCGCAGCGCGACGTTCCGATAAGTCAGCCCCCCCGTCAGCGGCTATCCTGCGGAGCTCATCCAGCGCTCGACCGTCTCCGAAGACCAAAGACAACTCGCGAATCAACCGTTGAACGTCCGCATTGCGGGCTTTGGCATTGGCGGCAGAAAACGTGTCCCAGCCTTTGACTGGCGTTGCCTTTCGCCAGCCGCGAAGTGCTTCCGCCATGCCGCGCAGGACATCCGCGACGGCTAATGAGTCTGATCCGTTTTTGGGCAGACGTGGAAGCAGGCGTTCGATGATGTCCGGCCGTCGTTCGATTTCCAGTGTGACTCGTCGAGCAATGTATTCGCGAACAATCGGCAACTTGCAGGTCACGGCCATTTCAATGGCCTGATCCGGGTTTGCCAGGACGGCCGGTTCGACACCGTACCACACCATTAGCGGCAGCACTCGGTCGTCGGCGTATTTTTTGTGACTCCCCAGAGCCAATGCCACAGGCCAGCGGTCTTCGTGTCGCAGACGCTGCAGCGCCGCAGCCAGCCATGTGAGTACCAGGCCGGAGTCATCGCTTCGAGCCATGGATTGAAATTTCGCGAGGACGGCCGGTGACGGGTTGCCTTCTTCAGTGAGAAATTGAATGGCCCAGCAGCGAATGTGTTCGCTGCGGTCGTCGAGGCAGCTGGCAAGAAATTCGCCAGTCGCTCCGCCAGTCACGTGCAATGCCCAAAGCCGTCGCAACCGCTTCTGCTCAGATTCGTCCGAACGAAATTTCGTCAGCAGGTACTCGTGGATCTGCGGATCGGTCGTTGACTCCGCGGCGCGTTCCGCCAGTTCCAGCAGACACTTTCGCGACAGCCACTCCCATTCGGATGCCACATGTTCAGCCAATTGCTGGTTGCTGAGTTTATCCGCTGCAGCAACGGCCGGGTGTCCGGACTTTGCAGTCCCCTTCATCGTCAGGCGGTAAATGCGTCCGGATGTGCGATGAACCCCGTCGTTCTCGTGGCATTCTCCGGTGTCCGACCAGTCTGCGATGAACAGTTCACCCGCCTTGCCGGTGATGATTTCGACACCGCGAAACCACGGATCCGCAACCTTCAGGAAGTCAGGAGCATGCTTCGCCGTGTAGGTGGCTCCGTGACGATGCAGCGTGTCTCGGTTGATGCGGCGACCGTGAAGATTGAGCGCCAAAACAGAACCCTGTAGCTCTTTGGCAAACGGTCGTCCCTGCAGAATTGTCATCCCGCAATGTGCGTGACCACCGCCCGCTTCGTCGGTTGTTTTGGTCATGATCGTCTTGCCATCTTTGCGGATGTCGTGCCACAGTTCTTTGGTGTCCCAATGAAAGTGATCGGCCGTCTGTTCGATGATCCCGTAGGTGTGCGGGTTGAAGTGTTCGCCGTACATGCGTCGAAATCGAGCTCCCGGAACAACGTGCCACAGATGTCCGATGACGGTGTTGATGAAGAACATCTGTCCGTTTTCGTCCCAATCCATTCCCCACGGATTGGTCGTTCCCACGCAGACAACTTCGAACTGATGCCTCTTTGGGTGGAACCTCCAGATCCCGCAGTCCAGCGGCAACCTTTGGTCAGGTGTTGCGCCGGGTACGCCGACGCTTGAGATCGCCATGATTCCGTTGCGACCGTAAAGCCAGCCATCGGGCCCCCAGCGCAGTCCATTCACGATGGTGTGCCGCGCGGCGCTGTCGTCCCAGCCATCCAGCATGACGATGGGTTCACTGTCGGGCACGTCGTCTTTGTTCGCATCGGGAATGAACAGCAGGTTCGGCGCGTCCAGAACCCAGACTCCGCCGTGGCCGATCTCGACGCTCGTGAGACGTCGGCCCTGATCCCAGAACACCGTGCGTTTGTCGAAGCTGCCGTCACCGTCGACATCTTCCAGAATGACAACACGGTCACGCATGCGAGAATCGAAGTTGGTGGCCGATTCGGCGTATGTGTAGTTCTCGGCAATCCATAACCGACCGCGATCATCCGTGGCCAAAGCGATCGGCTGATGAACATCCGGCTCGGCCGCGAACAGAGTCACTTCGAAACCGTCCGGAACCGTGATGCCCTTCAACGCCTCCTGCGGAGACATGAGCTTGTCGACGGGGTTTTCCTTCTCGGTATTGAACGGTTTCGGAAAGTCGTCCGCACACGCGTTCGCGGTGAAGGTGAGAAGCAGAGAAACGATGACGGCGGGGAGACGGTTAGTCATGATGGATGGAGTCGGGGGGAGATTGGGAGAAAGTAGTGAGCAATTTTCGAGCAGCTGAGGAATTGTCCTGAATCCAGACGTCGTAGCGAAACTCGTCAAGAGTTTCGGCAGCGTGTTGGGCCGAAACTCTTGACCAGTTTCGCTACGAGGGCTCCGACAGGAATTTCCATGACGATCGTTACGGACTCAGCAGGTACTTCGTCACAAACTGGGTGGCACGCTTCGAAACCGCATCACCCGCACCAGCGACGCCATGGTTGCCGCCCGGAATGACCACCAGTTCCGAAGTCACGCCTGCCGCTTCCAGCTTCTCATGCAGACGGGATGCATGCTGAATGGGCACGATCACGTCCTTGTCGCCGTGCACCTGCATGATGGGAGGATCGTCTTTGCTGACGAACGTGATCGGTGAAACATCCGTCACCAGCTTCGCGTCCAGCTTATCAGCCGCGGTGCCCGGTTCGTAACCGATCAGCTGACGATACGCCGGGTGGCCGTGTTCGATGGAACTCAGCAACGTCCAGTCCGTCGGGCCGGCAAAGCTGACGGCACAGGCGAGTCGCGACGAAAGACGTTCCACGGAATCTTTGGAATCTGCCTTTGCCGCATCATCATGAAGTGCCACGTAAGCAGAAAGATGTCCTCCTGCCGAACCACCAGTGACTCCCATTCGCTTTGTGTCGATGTGCCATTCGTCCGCATGCTGCCGAACGAACTGGATGGCTCGCAAGCAATCGTTGACCTGAGCCGGATGCGTGGCGACATCAGTGAATCGATACTCGACCGACACAACAGAGAGTTTTCCTTCGTGAACGAGCTTCATCAACCAGCCCGGAACATGTGTCTTCGAACCTGCTCGCCACCCGCCTCCATGAATGTGAATCATCACTGGAGTCGGGCTGAAAGAATTCGCCAAATACACGTCAAGACATTGCGACGGGTGGCCGTCGTCATAAGCCACATCCAAATGGGTCGTCGGCGGTTGAGCGAATGTTGGACTGGCGGCAACAGTGAAACAGCCGATCGCAGCGATTCCACAGAAAATGGATTTCATGAACACGTTCATATCTGGGGGCCCCGCGGGGAAGGAGAGTCGTCAGTCACTCCGCAAACAGCTGGCGGAAAATGCTGAGTCGTCAATGAGGAAGGTTGAGGAAGGTTGAGGAGGCAGAGTTAATGCAGGCAGGCCAAAAGTCAGATGGAATCTACACTGACGAACAGGCAAAAGGAAGCTCCAGCCCGAAACGTGCAGGGTGTGTCAATTCTGTACACTGACGCCAATAACCAGCACGACGCGACAGCGAGTGAATCCAGAGAAACACGGTGCTGACCAGCGCCGATCAATGGCGAGGAATGACAAGTTCAGCCGAGACCGCTTCCGAATGGAATGTCCACAGTCTCAAGACGCTGCTGGACGGCGGCAAGACGCATCACATGATCAGTGGATTCGGAGATTACGGCGGCGGCCGTTTTGTCGTGGTCGGCGATAACCAGGATGTCTTCTACAGCGACGACAACTGTCAGTCCTGGAAACACAGCCTGATCCCCGGCCCGCCTGAAAAAGGACAGGAAGTGATCGCTTATGGCAACGAGAACTTTCTGTGCAGTTTCAAGAATCACGTCGCTCGATCGGCGGACGGTGGAGTAACATGGACACTGCACGAACACGGCCTGATCGGCTGGGGGAATTCCAAGCGCGGCTTGAGTTTCGTGAAGGGCGAATTCTGGCTGACCGCTCAAAAAGGCAGTCACGGTCGACGAAGCAGAGACGGCATCACCTGGAAAAACCTACCGAAATCCACTCCCGGCGGTCGGTTTGTTGAGTCGGAGTCCGGAACAATCATCAACGTCGAACGCCGTCGCTACGACATCCATCGCAGTGAAGACGGAGTGACTTGGGAAACCGTATTCCAGGCTGCGAAAGAAGACGTCACGTGGGACACAGCCTTCGCGGTCTACGAGAAAGTCAACTCGCTAAAATAGAAGACTGCGACGTCAACAAAGAGCAACGTCACTGCAGGCTACTTGCTCTTTCTGGAAGCCCGCTCCCTAAGAAACCCCGATCTTCCCCCTTAAGATTTGCGCCCCAAGGGAGATGTCAGTTATGGCAGACGAAATCCGTTACGGGCGTTTGGTGGCGATTTGTATTCACGGTCACGGGGTAAATACGCCCCGTGCTTTCGCCTAAATCGTAAATCCACTTGACGTACGATGCCAATGTCGCGCGATGTATTTATCGTGCGTTTTGTTGTTTGTGAGTAGAGGGTGTTATGGCCAAACAAATAGATCCGAAGAACGTCGTGGGGCGGGATGACCTGATTACCCAAATCTGGCGGCAATTACAGAAGCCACCTGAACAGGGTTCGCTGCGGTTTACGGCCGAACGCCGCATCGGCAAAACCACTGTCATGACCAAAATGGCGGCCGAACCAATGGACGGCTTCGACCTGCTGTTTCTGGAAGTGGAAGGCATTGAATCCCCTGATCGATTCACCGGGCTGCTGCTGAATCGAGCGAAACCACTTTTGCCTGGCCACGAGAAAGCGAAAAGCTCGTTCGATGATTTTTGGGTGGCAATCGGCGGCACTGAACTCGGCGGTATCATCAAATTACCCGAAAAGAGTAAGCTCGGCTGGCAGGCCACGCTCGAGAAAACCATCGAAGGCCTGTGTCAGCATCGTCCGGACAACATCGTGCTGCTGATGTTCGACGAGCTGCCGTACATGCTGCAAAAAATTGCGGCGACAACGAAAGCGGACGGCGATCAGCACGAAGCGTTGACCATCCTCGACACGTTGCGATCTCTTCGGCAGCGTCACGTAAATCTGCGCATGATCTTTGCCAGTTCGGTTGGACTGCATCATGTTCTGCGAGGCCTGAAGCAGACAAGCCTGGCAAGCGAACCGGTCAACAACATGCCACTGATCGAGATTCATCCACTGGAAGTTGAGCACGCGTTGCGGCTTGCCAACCACCTGCTGGCGGCCGAGCAACTCACCTTCACAGGCGACGATCAGGACCTGATTCCAGAACGCCTGATGTTACTGGCCGATAGAGTTCCATTTTACATGGAACGAATCGCCGGAGAACTCGGCCTGCTCGGACGCCCGATTTCTCTACAGGATGTGAACTCAACTGTGCAGCGGCAGCTCACCAGTGATCGTGACCCATGGGAGATGGATCACTTTCGCGACCGCATCGACATTTACTATCACGGAAGCGTGCCTGATGCCAACGGGCAATCCATTTCAAAAGCACAAGTCGCGCGGCACGCGTTGGACCATTTTGCTGTCACTGATGAGCCGCAGACGATCGATCAGGTATGGGGTGTCATTCGCAGCCAATTGCCGCTGGCAGATCGACAGGTGATTGTGCAGTTGCTGAAATCGCTCGGGCAGGATCACTATCTGACTTGCGATACGGAAAAACGGTATTCGTTTCGCTTTCCGCTGATTCAGCAATGGTGGAAGATGGCACAAGGGCTCGGATGATGAGCGGCGAACAACGGATATCAGCTTACACGCCCAGCAACATGGATCCCAAAGTCCTGAAGCGAATTTTCGTGCAGCGAGAAACTTTGCTGGAACGCATTGTGGATCGCCTGGCGACCAGTATGACGACAGGCGACAAAGATCACATTCTTTTGGTGGGGCCCCGCGGAAGTGGCAAAACGTGCATGGTCAGTCTTGCGGCGTGGGAGTTACAGAAGAAGAAAGAACTAAATGACGTGATGCGAATTGCGTGGCTGGGCGAAGACGATACGTTTTCCGGCCTCATTCATTTCGCGTTCGGTATCGCGAAAGCTTTGGCTGACGAGTATCCCGATGAATTTCCGGCGGACTTCAAATCGGATGTGCGCGGTCTGCCTCAGGATGATGCCGCATTGTCGGTTTTCAACGGCGTGGTCAAAAACCTGAAGCATCGTCAGTTGCTGGTGATTACCGACAATCTGGATCAAACATTCAGCGGCCTGGGCGATACGGGGCAGAAGAAGCTACGAGCTTTCCTGCAGGAGACTCGCCGGTTCGCCACGCTGGCAACATCGCAGCAACTGTTTGCAGCAGTCTCCAGTCGAAAAGAAGCTTTCTTTGGTTTCTTTGACACGCAGCATCTGCAGCCATTGGAGGTTGAAGATGCCACGCAATTGATTTCGAACATCGCCAAAGAACAGAACAAGCTGGAACTGGTGCAGTTTCTGAATTCGACCGACGCAAAGTATCGGATTCGAGCCCTTCATCATCTGGCGGGTGGCAATCATCGAATGTACGTGCTGCTGGCGGAATTCTTAACGCAGGACACGCTGGACGATCTGGTTTCGGCCTTTGAGGAACTGGCAGAGCAGATGACGCCCTATTTTCAGGAACGCTTGCGGTCACTGCCCGATCAACAGCGACAACTGGTGCAGTGCCTGTGTGATGCGGAAGGAGCCATGACGGTTAAGGAAGTGGCCGAAGAAACATTCATCGCGGAAGGGAACTGCTCGAAACAACTGGGGAATTTGAAAGCCAAAGGCTATGTCCGCAGTCAAAAACGCGGCAAAGAGTCCTACTACGACATGGCCGAACCACTGATGCGACTTTGTCTGGAAATCAAAAACCAGCGAGGCCGTCCGCTGCGACTGGTCGCTCGATTTCTGCGAGCCTGGTTTCCTGTCGAAAAGCT
>CALFOL010000257.1 GCA_937919915.1 uncultured Planctomycetaceae bacterium | reverse complement strand
TTGTGTACGGCGGACAGTGAATCCAGTGGTTGCGGTTCGATCTCTTCCATCTTGTTATCTCATCGTACCAGCATCCAGTCGATCGTGGCGTTTTCGGGAGCGGCGTCGGCAAACGTGACCGTAAATCCCTCGCTGGTTTTGTTGCTGATCGCCCTGTTCGTGAGCCAGGTTTGTTCGACGAAAACGGCATAGTTGTCGTCGGTTTCGGCGTGCGGGAAGCGGACGTCGATGGATGTTTTACCGGCCGTGACCTGGACATTCTTACCGCGCAGATTGCGGGCAGCAGTGGCCTCGCCGGACAGACCAGAGACATTGGAGACGGAACCACCCGCCTGAATGCCGCCGCCTTCGAATTGGAATTCGCCGGATTCGCGGCTGACCGTCAGCGTGGCGACTTTGGGAGTCGTCGCGCGGGACGAGACGGTACGAGTGATACCGGTTTTGGGCGAATCCTCTTCTTCCTCGGCCGGGTGCGAGTAGTGCCATCTGATGGGCTGATCACGATGCGGTTGCTGGAACAGAATTGCGGCGGTGGCAAAATCCGCTTTCAGATTCAAGCCGACGGTCGCCGCGGAATCGACCACCATGATGTTGTCCCACGGTGGTTTCGGTTCGTGCCGTTTGGCCACATCGTCCATGCTCTTCGGACCGCCGCGAGCCCAAAGCACCGCATAGCGTGAGGTCGCTCCGTTGTTGGCGATTTCAAACACGGACGCCGGATACTGGCCCGGCACGTCTTCCCACAGCCATGATCGGAAGACGTTTGGCTTGAAGGGGTCGGGGCCGATCGCCTGCTCGACGCTGTCTCCCTGCGCGAAATCGAGTTCGCCGCCTTGCGCCGAATGCGGAGCCAGACCGAGCATCCGATGGCCGCCGCGGTCGCCGCCCGCAACGGCTCGCGAGACATCGTTCACGTATGTGCCCGGAGCGATGATGTAGCTCAGCGGCCGGACGTGGTCGTCCCACGTGTAGTTTTCGAGGCTGTACAGCGTCGGGCTGCCGGCACTTTTTGCGCCCCACCAGAATCGTTCGATCTCGATCTCTTTTGTGCCGTCGTCGTTCGTTTTGAATTTCGTGATGGGATACCAACGATAATTTCCCTTCGGCGTCTTTTCGGATTTGTCGTCAACCGCAAAGAACCGTCCAACGACATCTTCGGTCCACGAACAATCCTTGTCGCCTCGAATCAAGCCGCCAAAGTTTCGTTCTGTCGCGCCGTGAATCGCATTTTTGATCAGGCCAGTTGAGTAATCCTGCCCCTGAAACATCGACATCTTTGGATCAGGCGAATCGAATTCGGAACGGCCGGTGACCATGACGACTTTGCCGTCGGTGATGTGCTTTTTCGGATTGAGATTGATCAGCGGCCGTGAGTTGCCCAGCGTCTTGACGTTGGTCTCACCGGCAAACGTCAGTCGCGATTTGTCCCAGTCCATTTCCGAAACGGTGCCGCGAAAGTTGTTGTCGAGCGAACGGACGAATGCCGCGTAGCAGTTGCCGTTTTCGTCGCCCGCCGCCGAATGGATATTCGACATGTAATTGAAGTCGCAGTAATAGATGTACGTGTCGCCGTGAGCGTATTGATTGCGAATTACCTTCACGTCATAGGTTTGATTGTCGGCGTGACTGGTCTGCGTCATGTGAATCAGACCGGTGTTGCTTTTGTTGTGAGCAATCCCGCCCGGAATATGATCGAGACCGGTGTCGGCGACAAAATAGTGCTGACTTTTTTCTTTGTCGTAGCCCAGCGATTTGATGTAGGCTCGCGTGACGCCGCCTCCGTAACCCGGCCCGGCATGGACATTCAGAAACTGACCCGGAGAAAGTCCACGCACGGTCGGCACGTAGAAACGGCGGTCGGTTCCTTTCTCGGTCGGGGCCTGTAGCCAGTCGAGATAACTGACCGAACCGTACACCAGTCGGCTTTCCAGCGTCAGCATCGGATGCGTGCCCCAGTGCGGTGCGCTGTCGCCGTCGTTGAGTCGGAATTCGCGTTCGATCTTCACGCCCGACAGTGGCGGCACGTGCAGCACAGGCTTTTCGCGATCGGCCGTCAGCACGGTCAGGCCGCTTCCGGCGGCTCGGGAATGCGAATCAGCGATTGCAGCGACCCGGCCTTGAGCAACGGCCAGGCACTCGCCGGAACGACAATCACACCCGCGCGGTCTTTGAGCGATTCACGAGCCGATTGCCATGTCGTTTGCACCTCGGCCGCCGTGCTGATCGGTCCGAAACTTTCGAGCTGATAGACAATCGGATCGGCAACGTCTTCAGCGGATACGGCAGCACTGCCTGAAAAAAGAGCGGCGACGACGAGTAACATGGTTCGCATCTGGCTGGTCCTTTTGGGAACGTGAGGTTCATCGAGGCATGTGGTGCGCGGAACGTAAACGTATCAGGGAACAATCTGAGCGGCGACACGGAACTCTGATGCAGGCGGTTGCCGATGATGGTACAGGTCGCGCCGTTGCCATGTATGGCCTGCAACCATTCCCAGTGTCGCAGCGAAAACGATAATGGCTTACGGTTTTACGCCGCTGAGTGGATGTTCGAGCACGGCGTTCCATGCCAGTTCCTGCAGCAGGCGATTGAGCGGTTCCTCGTGGTCGCCGAGCTTTGCCTGCTTGAGAATCCCAGGCACCGGCAGGCCGATGGGGCTGCGACGGTAGATGGTGGCGTAGTTGACGTAGCCAACCAGAGCCATCAGTGGCGGCTTGCCGTGTCCAAGTTCATCTGAGAAGAGATCTTCCTGAACATTCAATCCGGGAGCTTCGCCAGCGATGATCTTTTCTCGCAGTGCGATGACAGCCTGAGGTGCCGGTGCGATGGACATCACCGTCTTGCCGTACTTCTTGTTGAGTTCTCGGATGTGCTCGTCCATCGTTCGAAAATGTTCGGCGTGTCGTTTTCGCAGTTCTTCGCCGGTGATGGCGTTGTGATCAACTTTCGCGGGCCGTTTGGTGGTCGGTTCGTAGATGTCCCACCGCAGCCAGATCGGTTGCACAATCACGCGGATGTCCTTGTTGTGCTCGAGCGCCAGCGTGACGAAGTTCTCGATACCGGCATCGGGAAGGAAGATGGGCGACAGTGTCAACACGTCGACGTTGCCGGTCTTGAGTGCGGTCTTCGCGGTGTTTTTCGCGTCCGGAATGTCCCAATGCTGAATCGTGCGGGAACCGCCGATGGATGAAATGCCGAGCTGTTTGTGATTCTGGATTTCCGCCAGCCCGCATAAGTCAGTGACGATACGGGGGACCCAGACGTGAAAACTGTGTCCGCACGTAAAGATACGTTCGCCCTCGGCAATCGGTTCTGCTTTGTTGGGGGTGTTGAGGTCGGCCAGCCACGCGAGCGACTGCGTTTGCCAGGCGTCCCACATCGGCCCTTTGTAACCGTTCAGCCCGTGGCCGCCGGAAGGCAGTTCAAGGTACTTCGACGGGATGTTGTTCTTTTGCAGAGCGGCATACAGTGCTCGACTGTTTTCGGGAGGAACGGGTTTGTCATCAAGTGCATGCGCGAGAAACATCGGCGGCGTTTTGTCAGTGACCTGCAGTTCATTGGAATACAGTTTTAATAGCTCGGGCGATGGATCTTTGCCGAGCAGGTTCGTCCGTGATCCCGCGTGAGTCTTTTCACCGAACGTCACGACGGGATACACCAGCACTGCGAAGTCAGGTCGACAGCCTGTTTGGTCGATCGGGTCGGTGGCAGCGGCGTTGCCGTTGTCGAAGTGCGTTGCAGCCGTTGAGGCCAGATGTCCGCCAGCTGAGAAACCCATAATCCCGATCTTCGCGGGATCCAGCGCCCAGACTTTCGCGTTCGCTCGCACCGTGCGGATTGCTCGCTGAGCATCCAGCAGCGGAACGGCGTGTCGTCCTTTCGGAAGGCGGTACTCAAGCACCACGCCGGTGATGCCATGTTCGTTCAGCCACTTCGCAATTCCGTGACCTTCGCCGCCGACAACCAACCCGCCGTACCCGCCTCCCGGACAGATAACGATAGCAGTTCCATTCGGGTTCGCTGGGCGATGGACGGTGATGAACGCGTTCGCATCGTCGGTTTCCGTTGCGCCGTCGCCGATTGGCGCCGGTCCATTCCACAGAGGCGTTCGCGGGGCGGTGGTTGCCTTGTCCTGAGCGACGCCGGTGGCCGCAATCAGCAGTATAAATGCCACAAGGGTTGATTTTATATTCATGATTTCGTCCGGATCTTTTCTGAGTTCAGCCGTTGTTGATGTTTAAGCGAGCGGCAGGTGAGAACCTCACAACCTGCGGCGTAGATTTCAGTTTTCGGTCAGTTCAATTCTAATCTCCGCCATGCGGCTTCAGGTACCAGGTTGTTGCATATGGGTCAGTGTGAAAAAACTTCATCAGCAGGTCAGCCACTTTTCTGCGACCGGATTCGCTGGGATGTGTGCCGTCGCGTTCGACCAGATCGTCGCGATTCCATACCAGTCCGTCGGCGCGCGGCGTGATTCCGTCGCCCCACAGATACGGTCCCCAAAGAACAACCGGAGCTTTGGTGTCGCCTTTCGTTGGGTCGGCATTCAGCTTTGCATCGCCGCCAACCTGAGCATCAATGATCCAGCGAATCGAAAACGCGCCTTCAAACGCATACGGTTCCGGATTGAGTGACGTCGTCGCGTAACCCGCATAGATGCGACTCGACAAATATGCAATCTGTAGGTTCGGGAACCGCGCCTTGAGCAACTGCAGCGTCGTTACAAGATCGCTTTCCAGCTTCTTTGCGTGAGCCGGGAATTCCCCATACCGAGCCTGTCCCATGATCGCCTGCTTGATCCACACTACCTGCACCTGTTGATCCGAAACGTTCGCAGACTTCATCCGCTGAGTGACCGTTTGCCAGACCTGTTTGCCGACATTGCTGTTCGGGTCGATCCATTGTTCCGATGCCTTTCCTCCCTGAGCGACGTCGACGATTGCGACATTCGGCGATCGATCCGGATCAGCTTGTGCGAGCTTCATGAACGTGGAAAATTCCTGCGTGGTGTTCGACATACCGATTCCCAGTAAGCCAATCTTTCCGTCAGGCGACGGTTTGCCATTGGCATCCCGTGGCACAATGCGTGCCGCCGCTGTCTTTGCAGCGGCCTGCTGAGCTTCGGGCGGATCGTTGCTGCCGTTACCGTACAAGCCACCTGACTGGCCCTTGTATTCTCCGTCGCTGAGTTCGGTCAGTGGTTTCACGCCGATGGACTTTCGCGGCGTCGGTGGCGGAGGAACGTTGGGTCGGCTGTCACCGGTCATACCACGCAGTTTCAATCCCGCCAGCACGTTCTTCCCGTCGCGCTTTCGGACCATGAACAGCACGCGAGTTCCGGCTGGCAGCCCTTTCTCCCGAAAGTTTGCCAGCGGCTGCCCTTTTTCATTCTTCAACATTGTCTGCGGCACGATCGCACATTCGATGTCGACACCGTTCGCCGTCGTGACTGTCACCAGGCCCTTTTCTTTGTCGAACGACTTGAAGGTTCCCTGTTGGAGCGTCGATTGCTGAGCAACTGCGGGCATGGCCAGGAACGCCAGTGTCAATGTTATCAAGAGCTGTCGCATCTGTGCCCCTTTCGTAGAACATACGACTTGCCTGTTCTCAAATCCGTTGCAAATTCAGTCAGGCGTTGCGCCCGTTCCGTTCCAGCTTACGCAGATTGACGTGGGACGTCGAACGTGCGCGTGTACAACATATCACAAATCGATTTCTA
>CALFOL010000256.1 GCA_937919915.1 uncultured Planctomycetaceae bacterium | reverse complement strand
GCGAAGTTCATGAGTGAAGACATAGACCTGAGAATCTATGCCCATCTCATCACTCCGTCCGGTACCAAGGCATCGACACTCGTCGGAGCGCAGGCGATTCTTGAATCGAATAACCTGTAGAGGTGAAGGGCCCAACCGATGACATCAGGACGCAGTCGATTTTGAGTTGCAGCGACTTTTGAGTCTGGTGGCGGTGCACTGTTTGTTTCGATGTGAGATTTCAAATCTGAAATCTCACATCAT
This sequence comes from uncultured Planctomycetaceae bacterium, assembly GCA_937919915.1. Taxonomy (GTDB): domain Bacteria; phylum Planctomycetota; class Planctomycetia; order Planctomycetales; family Planctomycetaceae; genus Fuerstiella. Next base: position 5,477 of record CALFOL010000256.1, on the reverse strand, counting down.
TCCGCCTGGTCTTCAGAATCGCAGGATTCTTCTGTTGCCGATGTCACTTCCGGTTCAGTGGCTCGTCGCGACACACCGACAATCAATCCCACAGCCACAACATTCACCAGCAGGTTTGTGCCGCCGTAGCTGATGAATGGGTGCGGAACGCCTTTAGGGGGAACCATCGCCGTGACGACAGCTACGTTGGCCAGCGCCTGTGCCACAATCTGAATCACCAGCGTTGTGCCGAAGATCCATTCGAACGAATCCCGCCGCAGTGGTCGCAGCACAGCTCGGCCGGTCAGGAAGACGCCGAGCCAGATAACGATCACTCCCAGCGTGCCCGCCAGCCCAAGCTCTTCGCCAATGACAGCGAACACGAAGTCAGTATTGGCTTCCGGAAGATAGCTCAGTTTCTGCCAGCCACCACCAATTCCAGTCCCTTGCAGGCCGCCGGAGCCGAGTGACATCAACGACTGGCGAATCTGCCACGGAGCCTGCGACAGGTCCTGCCATGCGGCGACGAATCCGGTAATTCGTTGCATCTGGTACGACTTCAGTGCCAGCAATGACGCCCCCGCGGGAATCGCCAGCGCCGCAATACCGATGAAATATCTCAACGGCCAGCCACCGATAAACAGCGCCGTAACAAATCCCAGTGCCAGAAACACGGTGGCACCGAGATCGGGTTCCTTAACGACCAGCGGCAGCACAAACAGCAACGGCAGTATCGTGCGCGGAATGGTCTTCAGCGAGAACCCTGCTCCGGCGCGCAGGTCTGTTACGATCTTCGCCGCCATCATGGGCAGAATAATTCGCCCCAGCTCGGAAGGCTGCAGCGACATGGCGCCAATCCGCAGCCAGCGCTGAGCTCCTTTGACGCGTGTGCCGATTCCAGGGACCAGCACAACGGCCAGCAATAGGACAAGGATCACACACAGGTTGCCGGCGTTGGCTTTCAAAAAGGACGACGGGATGTACGACGCGATGAATCCACAAGTCACCGCGATCGCCAGAAACAGCAAGTGTCGTCCCAGATACACGTTCTCCGGCTGCCCAGGCCTCGACGTCAGGCTGGCGCTGTGCACCATTTGTACGCCAACCGCCAACAACACGCACACCAGTCCGATAAACAGCCGGCGCATGTCTTCCTGTTCGCGGTGAGCCGTTGACTCAGGGAAAAGGGAAGGCGTTGGAGATACAGGTGCGGCGACGCTCACAGAGTTCGATGGCTACTGACTTCTGGTGGATGGTTGAAAACAGCGAGGGACTCGTGGTATTCCAGGCGGACGTCCCGTACTCTTGTCATCGGCAGCTGGTGTGAGTCGGGTTAACCTTCGCAACAGTTGTAACACTTGTACCTAAAGCAGAAACAATAGGGTTCAGATAAGGACGGATATGGCGATCAGATCTCTTCGCTCCACGAGTTTTTGCCTGCTGGCTATGTGTGTCGCAGTGTTGCCCGATGCCTGTTCCGGGCAGGAATGGTCAACGTTGAAAGGCCGAATCGTCGTCACGGGTGACGTCCCCAAGCCAGCTGTTCTGGACATCACTCGGGACCAGGAAGTCTGCGGTGCGTTCGGGCTGGTCGATGAATCGCTGCTGGTGAATCCGAAGAATCAGGGGTTGCAGAACGCGGTTGTCTGGTTGTCGTCGAAGACACCGATCCCCGTTCATCCTGATTTTTCAGCACTGCCCAAGCCAGTGCAACTCGACAACAGAAACTGCACGTTCCAACCGCGAATCGTAAAGCTGCGAAGCAATCAGATATTGCAATCCACGAACGCCGATTCGGTTTCTCACAACGTTGCCGTCTATGGTCGACGCAACAACCCGTTCAGCATTGTCGTGCCACAAAACGAACCATTGGAACGTTCGTTCCCCAAGGAAGAGCTGCAGCCAATTCGCGTTGACTGTTCGATTCACGCATGGATGCGTGCCCACCTGATCATAACCGACCATCCGTATTCAGCCGTAACGGACGCCGATGGCAAATTCAGTATCCCGAAGCTGCCGGCAGGAAAATGGGAGTTTCGATTCTGGCACGAACGACCAGGCTACTTGAGTCAGCTGGAAGTTGGTGGTGAGGCAAAAGTGTTGAAACGCGGCACGATCGCACTGGAGATCACGGCGGCAGATCTGGATCTGGGAGAGCTGCGAGTTGCTGCGGAGTTGCTGACAGCCGAGTAGGTATTGGATACCTGCACAACGTGGCAGCGAGTGAATTGGAAAATGTTGTCGGTTCACTCGCCGGCGCGTCGTGCTGGCGCAGAATTGAATTCCGCTGGCCAGGCGACTACGCTTCCGGCTGGATCTCTACAAATCGCTGGATCTGCATACTTTTGCTTCGCTGCCCAACGTTTCCCCGCGTACGCACAGGAAATCCTGTGTGGAACTTAGTCTCTGCATCCCCTGGAGAATACTGTGAAGAAGCTGCTCACTTTCGCCGTTTTGCTTGGCTGTTCGGCTCTTGGCTCCCGTGCCATCGCCGCCGATGCCGTGATTGAAAAACCTCTCCCGGTCAGCGCGGCGCGTGCGTTCGAGAACCTGATCTTTGAACGTCCCATCGTGGTGACTCATGCCAACGACGGCAGCAATCGCGTGTTCGTGGCTGAGCAGGAAGGGATCATCAAAGCGTTCAAGAACGACCCGGATGTCGAAGAAGCCACCGTTTTTCTGGACATCGACAAGCGTTGTCGCTACCGAGACGATAACAACGAAGAAGGACTGCTGGGATACGCGTTTCATCCAAAATTCAAAGACAACGGCCAGGTCTTTGCGTACTACACGACAGCTTCCGAAGAACACACGTCGTTTGTGTCGCGGTTCACTTTGTCAAAAGACGATCCAAATAAAGTCGACGCGTCAACGGAAGAAGTGCTCATGAAGATTCCTCAGCCGTACTGGAACCATAACGGCGGGACAATCGCATTCGGCAAAGATGGCTATCTGTACATTGGACTGGGCGATGGCGGTCTGGGCAACGACCCACACGGAAATGGTCAGAATCTGTCCACCATGCTGGGCGCCATTTTGCGGATTGATGTAGACACAATGGACGAAGGCAAAGCCTACGCGATTCCCAAAGACAACCCGTTTGTCGATTACACTGTCAGCCGGCGTCAAGGTAAGACAATTAAGGCGGAACCGGAAATCTATGCTTACGGACTTCGCAACGTCTGGCGAATGGCCTTTGACCGGGAAAACGGCAAGTTGTGGGCTGCAGACGTTGGCCAGGGACTGTGGGAAGAAATCAACATCGTCGAAAAAGGTGGGAACTACGGCTGGAACATTCGCGAAGCCATGCACTGGTTCCGCCCTGATGGCAACGACACCAAAACCGACAAGTTGATCGATCCAGTCTGGGAGTACCATCACGACGTGGGCAAGTCGATCACCGGCGGCTTAGTCTATCGCGGCAAAGAAGTTCCGGAACTGGTGGGCAAGTATGTGTACGGAGACTACGTCACCGGACTGTTGTGGGCGTTGGAGCACGACGGCAAAAAAACGGTCGCCAACTACTCGCTGAAATTCGAAGGCGACAAGCTGCCGATCATGAGCTTCGGCGACGACGAAGCCGGCGAAGTTTACTTCACCACAACGTTTGGCCAGTTGTATAAGTTCAAGTCCGACAAGTAACTGTGACCGGGGCTGGGGATTGCAGCCAGTGGTGTTCGGTATGATAGCTGCTGTCAATTATCCGGACCCCATAGACCCATAGACTGTGATTTCCGGGCCAAAGGCCCGACCGATTACAAACTGCCGGACCTTTGGCCCTCAACGACTCTCATACATCGACACCCAGGCCCTCAGCCTGGGCCAAGTAAACGGATGGGCCTTTGGCCCGCAGAGCAATGCGTGCCGAACACGATTGGCATCCAGTCGTGGCCCCACAATCCTCTTCTGTCTCCAACACATGTCATTGATTCTGGAAGATGTCAGCAAATCGTACGTAGAACCCAACGGCAATCGACTGCCGGTCCTGGGGATTGAACGGTACGAATTGGCACAGGGAGAGCAGGCCGCATTGGTTGGCTCCAGCGGCGGTGGCAAGACGACGTTACTGAACGTCATTTCCGGCATCCTGATGCCCGATGCGGGCAAAGTCATCGTTGCCGGAAAGGATATTGCTAAGTTACCTGAACCCGTTCGCGATCGTTTTCGAGCGATGAAGATCGGCTTTGTGTTTCAGACGTTCAACCTGCTACCGGCATTCACTGCACTGGAAAATGTGTTGCTGGGGATGTCGTTTTCAGGTCGGCCGGTGGATCGGGATTTTGCGGTGTCACTGCTGGAACGCGTGGGACTCGGCAGTCGCCTGAACCATCTGCCGCAGCGAATGTCGGTCGGTGAACAGCAGCGAGTCTCTGTGGCTCGATCGATGGCGAATCGTCCCGCTTTGCTGCTGGCAGACGAACCAACTGCCAACGTGGATCCGGCAAACCAGGACTTGATTCTGAATCTGGTGAAAGATACCTGCACAGAAAACAATGTGACCCTGCTGATGGTGACTCATGCGCTGGAAGTCGCCAACACGTTCAGCCGGATTGACAAGCTGTCGGACTTCAACAACGCGGCATTGGCGAAGCCGGAGGTAGCGTAATGAACCTGCTGTCTATCGCGTGGAAAAGTGTTCAACAACGCCGTCTGGCCTCGTTGCTGACGGCACTGAATGTGGCGTTAGGTGTCACAATGATGGTGTTGCTGCTGGTAATTTCAGGAGCCATTAATGGCGTGTTTAATCAGAAATCGATCGCCTATCATCTGATCGTCGGTGCGCGTGGCAGCGACCTGCAGCTGGTGTTGAGTTCTGTGTTTCGCGTTGAGCCTCCGATTGCCAATCTGCCGTATATGTATCTTGAGGACCTGCGGAAGAACTCGCAGGTCGACGTTGCCATTCCGTTGGGTTTTGGCGACTTCACGAAGCCGCAGCATGGTTCGTTTCCAATCGTCGGAACGACAGAGGCGTACTTTGCAAACGAATATACACCGGGGCATAAATTCCAGGTTGTTCAGCAGCCTGAAACACGTCGCCTGACGGAAGTTCACGATGCAGTAATCGGTTCTTATGTCGCCTCCACAAATGGCTGGAAAGCCGGCGACCAATTCAGCATTGTGCACGGCGGTGCCGACAGCGAAACGGTCCACGACGAAAACTTTACGATTGTGGCTGTGTTGCGGCAGACCGGAACCCCCAACGATCGCAGCGTGTTTTTGAACCTGGAAGCTGTTTACACTCTGGATGGACACCAGAAGCCTGTTGATGAAGTCGAAGCACGACTGCGCGACTTCTATGGGGACAATCTCGATCGACTGCAGACCGCACTGGCACAACTGGATGATGTTCGTGCTCGACGCGCCAAAGGACAGGAGATCGGTGATCCCAAAATGGGTTATGGCCTGGATACTCCCGACGCGATGAAAGAGATCACGGCGATCTATGTGCGGATGAAGTCGGATCTTAGCGCCTTCAGTTTGCATTCGAAACTGAAACG
>CALFOL010000255.1 GCA_937919915.1 uncultured Planctomycetaceae bacterium | reverse complement strand
ATTAAAGAAGATCTGTCGGCACGGCTCAAATCCGGCCAGAATCTTCCCGCACAGCTGACGATCGACGCGCTCTCCGAGCACTACAAAGTCAGTTTTTCTCCGGTAAGGACTGCGATCGCCGAGTTGATTGACGAAGGGCTCGTCGTGAAGGGGCCGAATCGTCGGTTGATCGCCGTTCCACAACCCGATGCCGTGGCCCAACCGGTGAAACGGCCAGAGCCACCGCGCGACTGGTTCACGATTATCTCCAGCGACTTAGTGAAACTGTCTCTGCAGGGCGAAGCCGTCTTTCTGCGCGAAGAAGCCACTGCCGAGAAGTACGGGATCAGCCGATCTGCGATTCGCATTATCTTACATCGGCTGGCGGGAGAACGGGTTCTTGATCACGTCCCGCGGCGCGGCTGGCGATTGCGGCCATTTCGTCAGGACGACCTGCAGGCTTTCATCGAAGTCCGTGAAGTCCTGGAACTCAAGGCGCTGGATCTCGCCCGCCCAAAGCTGATCGCAGTCGACCTGCAGCGGATGCTTGACGCCAACCACCTGCCAACATCATCCGACGATGCGCCGCGAATTAATGAGACACTGCACGACTACTTCGTCGCCAAAGCCGGTAACAACTACATCCGCGACTTCTTCGCCCGTCAGGGGCAATACTATCGGCTGCTGTTCAAGTGGGAAGATCGCGAGACCGACATCGCGCTCGAAACCATCCGCCAGCATCGCCGGATTCTGACAGCGTTGCTGGAGAAGAATTGGTTAGCAGCAAGAAAAGCCTTGTCGCACCATATCCTGAACAACCACCCGATTCTGTCTGAGCTGAGGAGAGTGTGAGATGGGGAGACTTGAAATGAAGAAGTCGCTATCCGGGCTTGTACTTCTCTCCGTAGCTGCAATTCGTCGGCGAGCGGGGGATGTCAATCCTGGGGCCTTTCACGCACTCCAGATCCTCCTCCGCTCCCTGCCTCTGTTGCTCTCACACTTCCTGTTCTCCTCCGCGGTATTCGCTGAAGAGAAAGTTGACTATCTCAAACAGATCAAGCCAATTCTGCGTGAGCGGTGTTATGCGTGTCATGGCGCACTGAAGCAGGAGGGAGGACTGCGTCTTGATACCGTCGCGCTGGCGATCAAAGGCGGCGAATCGGGGGCGGCGATCCAGCCCGGTGATGTCGCAGCGACCATCCTGCTCGATCGAGTCACCGCCGTCGAAGAGGCCGAACGCATGCCGCCTGAAGGTGAGCCGCTGAAACCCGATCAGATCGCCGCGCTGCAGAACTGGATCGCGCAGAACGCCACCGCTCCGGCGGATGAAGTACCCGAACGTGACCCACGCGACCACTGGGCTTTCAAGACTCCGATGCGGCCGCCGATTCCGCTGATCGCTCAGCCGACGCCAGATCAGGCGCGGTGGCAACGCAATCCGATCGATGCATTCATCGGCAGTGAGCATCGAAAAAACGGGCTCATTCCGCGGGCGAACGCCGAGAAACGCGTTTGGTTGCGGCGCGTTTCGCTCGACCTGATCGGGCTGCCGCCAACGCTCGATGAATTGGACGCGTTCGTCGCCGACGAATTGCCCGGCGCTTACGAAAACGTGGTCACTCGCCTGCTGGACAGCCCGCAGTATGGACAACGCTGGGGTCGGCATTGGATGGATATCTGGCGGTACAGCGACTGGTGGGGACTGGGCGCCGAGGTCCGTAATTCTCAGAAGCACATCTGGCACTGGCGAGACTGGATCATCGAATCCATTAACGAGGACAAAGGCTACGACCAGATGCTGCGGGAAATGCTCGCGGCTGATGAGCTTTATCCCAACGACATGGACCGTCTTCGTGCCACCGGCTTTCTGGCTCGACAGTATTTCATATTCAATCGCACCGCGTGGCTTGATGAGACGATTGAACACTCCGCCAAAGCAATGATGGGGCTGACCTTTAATTGTGCGAAGTGTCACGACCACAAATACGACCCGCTCACGCACGATGAGTACTACCAGTTTCGCGCGATCTTTGAGCCGTATCAGGTTCGCACAGAGATGCTGCCCGGTCAGCCGGACTTCGAACAGGACGGAATTCCGCGTGCATTCGATGCGCACCTCGACGTGCCGACTTACCTGCACGTTCGCGGCGACGATCGCAAGCCGGATGAGAGCCGCAAGCTGGAACCTGCAGTCCCTGCATTTTTGGCATCGGACGCGCTGAAACTGACGATCGAACCTGTGTCGCTCCCGGTCGAAGCCACACATCCCGGCCTACGAGAGTTTGTTGTGCAGACGCATCGCGACACTGCAGAGCGGCAGATTACTTCAGCCCGGTCGAGTCTGGATGTCGCGCGCAAAACGCTCGCCGAAACGGAGTCCGCAGCGAAGCTTGCAGCATCACGTACAGAGACTCCGCTGCCGGTTGATACACCAACGCCGGCGACCGAAGAGCCGTCCAACGGTACGACTCGTGTTCTCGCCAGCGATGACTTTTCGGCTGAGAAGCCGGATCAGTGGGAACAACTCTCAGGCAAGTGGAGTTATACGGGCGGAAAGCTGATTCAGTCTCAGGCCGGATCGACTCGAGCAGCGTTACGATTAAAGCAGCAGCCACCGCCAGACTTTGAGGCACGGCTGAAATACGTTCCGACCGGTGGTGATATGTGGAAGTCGGTCGGTATTTGCTGTGACGTGACGTCAGACGGGAACGAGTTACTCGCATATGTCAGCTCAGTCACAAGCGGGCCGCGAGCGCAATTCGCCTATAAGCAGGGTGCTGATTACGTCTATCCAGCCAGCGCCGCGCAATCTCGAAAAGTGGATCTGAATCAACCGCACGAAATCGTGTTTCGCGTCCGCGGCCCATTGGTGAACATGCACGTCGATGGTGAGCACTCGATCGCTTTTCGACTCCCCGACAGTCTGCCTCGGAAAGCGGGCTTTCTGGAACTGATTACGTTTGATGCCACGGTTGAGTTTGTCGCCTTTGAACTGAAGGCATTACCGGACGACGTGAAACTCGTTGATGCCGAGACACCGATGCCAGCGACTGCGACGGCACAACCCGTTTCTATTGAAAAGGCGACGCTGGCGGTCACGATTGCCGAGAAGGCTCTCAAGACTGCCGAGAGCCAACGCGATTCGATCGAAGCCCGAGCGGTTGCTGATCGAGCACGATTGATGCCGCCGACTGACATCCCGGACTCATCGGCAAACCCGCAGTCGTCAGCAATGGAAATGTCACTGGCGGCATCTCGTTCAGAGCGTGTCGTTGCTGCGATGCGTGCTGATGAAACCGTCAGTCGCGAGGAACTGGCAGTGCTTCAGGCAGCCGTGGATAAGAAGGCCGACCCGGAAGCGAAACTTGCGGCGGCAAAGACGGCTCTGGAAGCCGCACAAAAAGCGGTCGAAACACCCGATGAGACCTACACACAATTGCCAGGTGCGAAGAAGACGCAGGAGGACTATCAGAATCGCAATGCCGATAGTCCATATCCAGCAACAAGCACGGGTCGACGTTCAGCGTTCGCGAAGTGGTTGACTGATCCGCGTCATCCGTTGCCAGCGCGAGTTGCCATTAATCACATATGGGCTCGCCATATGGGCACGCCGCTGGTACCGACCGTTTTCGACTTTGGCCGAAAAGGGACTCCGCCAACGCATCCGGAATTACTGGACTGGCTGGCTGTGGAACTGATCGAGCACAACTGGAGCATGAAGCACATTCACCGATTGATCGTAACGTCGGAGGTTTATCGGTTGTCGTCATCTTCGCGGGATGTGCAGCCGCATCTTTCTGTCGATCAAGCGTCCAGTCTGAAAAAGGATCCGGACAACCGTTTCTACTGGCGAATGAACCCTGTGCGCATGGATGCTCAGATCGTTCGTGACAGTCTGCTGTCACTGGCTGGTGAACTCGATGTGTCGCTCGGTGGCCAGTCCGTGTCGATTGATAACGAGGCGTCGCGACGTCGGAGTCTGTACTTCGTGCACTCACACAACGACCACCAGAAATTTCTGTCGATGTTCGACGACGCCAGCGTACTGGACTGCTATCAGCGCGCGGAAAGCATTGTCCCGCAGCAGGCGCTGGCGCTGGAGAACAGTCCGTTTGCGGCTTCGATGGCGACAAAAATTGCAGAACGCGTCACTGCTGAGGACGACGCTGAGTTCGTCCGCAACGCCTTCATGGCAATTCTGTCCGTAAAACCAACACCTGACGAACAGGCCATTCTGATCGAACTCCTGGAACACATGACCGAGGTCGCTAAAGCGAAGCATCGACCGAATCCCGCAACCGTCGCTCGCACGAGCGTTGTGCAGACAATCATCAATCACAATGACTTCATCACCGTCAGATAACTCACTCTCCGTGACGCAGAAAAACTATCGATCTGCGTAGCGGGAAGGCTGAGCAATCTTGCGACGATCAACACTCTTCGGAGCACCAGATGACGAACGGCACTCCCCGCATGAATTCGCCTCGCAGAACCTTCCTCGCCGACTTCGGACTCGGTTTCACCGGTCTGGCGCTCGGCGCGATGTTGGCGCAGGATGGCGTCCTCAAAGCCAGCGAGCCGGGTGCGTGGCAAGCACCGAACGGACACGCTCACTTCGCTCCGAAGGCAAAGAGCGTTGTCTGGCTATTTATGAATGGTGGAGTTTCGCACGCTGAGTCCTTCGATCCAAAACCGGAAATGACGAAGTACGCGGGTAAGTCCATCAGCGAGACGCCGTACGCGGACACGCAGGATCCGGAGAAACTCAAACGACGCGAAGTGGCGTTCAATGTCGAACTGCGTCAAAAAATTTATCCACTGCAGGTCGGCTTTCGAAAACATGGTGAAAGTGGCATCGAACTAAGTGATTGGGTGCCGCACATGGGAAGCTGCATCGACGACATCGCTGTTGTGCGCTCAATGTGGACCACAGACGACAACCACGGAGCACAGACGCAGTTTCATTCGGGGCGTCATATGCTCGATGGCGAATTCCCGACGCTCGGCGCGTGGGTGCATTACGGACTGGGTTCACTGAACGACAATCTGCCGCAGTTCATCTCGATGGGCAATCGTGAGTACTGGAATGCCAAAGATGGCCACTATCTTGGCCCGGCTCACGACGCGGTGCCGATTCGAGTCGATCCCAATAACCCGCTCGATTACGGAAAGCCAGCCAACGGTCTGTCACTCGACGAGCAACAGCTGAACTTCAAATTCGGAGCCAGGCTGAATCGATTGAAGGCGATCGAGTATCCGAACGACCCCGCGTTGCTGGCTCGGATCAAGGCATATGAACTCGCGTTCCACATGCAGACTTCAGTCCCCGAAGCGCTTGGCTTTCAGGCAGAAACCCAGGCGACGCAGGAGATGTATGGTCTCAACGAACCGGCCACGCAGGCGTTTGGTTCTCAGATGCTGGCGACTCGCCGTTTGATCGAACGCGGAGTGCGGTTTATCCAGGTTCAGCATGGAGCCGGCGGTGCCGGTGCCTGGGACGCCCATGGTGGTCTGAAGGCCAATCACACGGCCAACTTCAAAGCGGTCGATAAGCCGATCGCCGGGCTGCTGAAGGATCTGAAGCAACGAGGCCTGCTCGATTCCACGATCGTGATCTTCGCGACCGAGTTCGGACGGACGCCCGCTTCGCAAGGCACCGACGGACGCGACCATCATCCGTACGGCTTCTCGGTGTGGATGGCCGGCGGCGGCATCAAAGGCGGCATTGCTCACGGTGCCACCGACGAC
>CALFOL010000254.1 GCA_937919915.1 uncultured Planctomycetaceae bacterium | reverse complement strand
TAGCTAACCAACACCAACCGATTGTGCTGCGACTGGCAACAACTGAACATTCCCACTAGAACGCTCCGTCTGGCCTCTCGTCTTTCCGGATTCCCTCTTCCATGTCAGCCTCGCTTTTTGACTACGCCTCTCTGTTCAGCGACCTTGCAGATGAAGGGTTTTCTGCCTGGGCCGAAGACCTGAAGATTCGGTGCCAGCAGGCGATTTCTGTCACTGGACACGGAAATCTTGAGGACTGGAAAGCCGCATGGAGCGAACTCCCGGCCGGCGGCGCCGTGCTGAGCGTCAACGACGGCCGTGTCACTGCCAGCCGGGAGGGGAATGTGCCATCGCCGGAGCAGCTAACCGCGACACTGATGAAGTTACATCCGTGGAGAAAAGGTCCGTTCGAACTATTCGGAGTCCATATCGATACCGAGTGGCATTCCGACTGGAAGTGGGCTCGCCTTCAGGATCACATTGACCTCCGGGATCGCAGCGTCTTGGATGTCGGCAGCGGCAACGGCTATTACGGCTGGCGGATGTTGCTGCAAGGGGCTCGGCGAGTAGTCGGACTGGACCCGTTTCTGTTGTACGCCATGCAGCACGAAGCCATCAAACGCTGTATCGGATCCGACCTGCCGAACTTTGTGCTGCCGCTGGGCGACGACTGTCTGCCGCCACGATTGAATGCGTTTGACGTCACGTTTTCGATGGGGGTTCTGTATCATCGGACCAGTCCGATCGACCACCTGCAGTCTCTGGCTGGAACGCTGCGGAACGATGGTGAATTGGTGCTGGAGACTCTGGTTGTCGATTCCAGCGAAGAAACAGTACTGGTGCCTCACGGACGCTACGGGAAGATGCGGAACGTGTGGTTCATCCCATCCGTGCCAATGCTGAAGCTATGGCTAAAACGGACTGGTTTTCGAGATGTCAAGGTCATCGATGTCAGCCCCACAACAACGAACGAGCAACGTTCCACCGAGTGGATGACCTTCGAATCGTTGGAGAACTTTCTGGATCCTGCGGATCACAGCAAAACCATCGAAGGCTATCCGGGACCTCTGCGGGCGACAATCATCGCACGCCTGTAAAGTCGCTGAACTGTGGTTTCCAGGGCGATTCAGTGTTTCACACTGAAGTGTCGAGCACTGTACAAACACGACGCGCCAGCGAGTGAATTCTGTTCGCTATTCATTCACTCGCTGGCGGTTCGTGCTGGTATTTGACCACTGCGAAAACTGAGGCGTCCTGCTGCGGTTGATCGAACGAATCGGGGTCAGGCGGCAACTCAACGTTACAGGCCACCAACACGAAACCAGCCATCGGGCTGCTGCCGTTCTGCTGTGTTCGCAAATCGAAGCGGCAATCCATTTTTTAGTGGATTGATCACCTTCAAAGCCAGCCACCTGGCCTTCGCAGGGATTTTTGAGGACGCAATGGACACATCCCACGACCTTGCGTCTTCCGGCAGAAGCTGCGTCAATTTCCATTCTGTTGGCCACTGCCGGATCGGCTGACCTTCTTCACCCAACGCCGCCACTGCGATTTTCCAATCGTAGTAGAACGGCGCAACGCCGCTGTTGCGCAACTGAACCGCCACCTGAGTCCGATCGCCTCCGCGCACAACTGTCGCCTGTGTTACATGGAATTCATACCCCATCTGCTGCACGGCACGCGATGCGTTGGTCACTCGCTCGTCCGACTGCCTTTTTTCCATCATGCCGGTATCCATCAACCACGTGGCGTGAGTTTCTCGGACGCATTGACCGAAATCCTGAGCCTGTTTGTGGGAAACCTTGTTGTCGAAAATGATGCCCCAAAGTTCCGGGCGAAGTTCGCCACCGATCGGTTGCGTCTTCCACTTATCCAACGCGACGTGCCCCGCAACTTTCATCGAGGGCATGAAGAACCAACGATCTTCTTCGCGACCGGTTTCCAAAGTCGCCCAGGCAAAGGAATCGTCGTGATAACCAAACGGCAGATCAGCATTTCTTGAATACAGCCAGTGATCGTCGCCGACGGGATATCGCAACAATACGGGCGTGGTTTCGAATGCCGCCTGGAACGAACTCAGAACTTCTGTCTGTGTTTCTTTCGACGCGAACAGATCCTGGCGGGGATATTCGTGCCATTCGCCCCATGTCCCCAGCAGACCTGCCGTCAGAAATCCAATTCGCGGATCACCATCGTACTTTTTCCCGAATGCGGCAACAAAGTTGCGAAGCGCCATCCGCATCTGCGGGTCGTTGTAGTCTGGCGTATGCACCTGTGCCGGCGGAAATGGTTCGGTGGCTGTATTCAGCCATGTCGTGACCTTGAGCCCATCTTTGACCAGAAACTCCGGGATGCCATCGTCATGTCCGGGGTAAACCATCCAGACGCGAACCACCAGTTGATGACCGCGACCAGCGACCTCATTCAACAGGTCTTCCAGCGGCTGCCAGTTGAATTCCTCCATCCCCGTCATCAGTTTGCTCAACGGTAGATAATTGAATTCCAGGCTATGGGGAAAGTTATCGCGTTTGTCACCTGAATACGGCACCAGCCCCTTCAACGGGTTATCGACCGCTGCGGGAACATATTTCAGGGGCTGCTGGGCAACGCCTGATGATGCGGCAGAGAAAGCAATGAGTAGCAACACCGCAGCGTGTTTCAACAAAGGAAAACTCCAGCAACAGCAGGTGAACAAAGACCGGATTACACATCAGGGTCTCCGGTATTCTACAAACTCATAGCGTCCGCGGTCTTCCCGCTTCGCGACTATCCAATCGTCTTCATCGAATTCAGGAAAGTATGTGTCACCAGAGAACTCGCCGTGAATGTAGCTGAGCTGCATCGCATCGACGTCATCGATCGCCGCCCCATAAATCGACGCACCGCCTGCGACGAAGATCGTCGCGGCATGGCTTTTGGCTCGCTGCACCGCATCTGCCAGGTTGTTCGCTGTGAAGGCTGCGGAAAATTTCGCGTCGCTTCGAGTTACCACATAACAATTGGCGCATGTGAAAGTCGAACCGAAGATCTC
>CALFOL010000253.1 GCA_937919915.1 uncultured Planctomycetaceae bacterium | reverse complement strand
TTCACACTGGCACACGCCCACGGCACTCTGCTTTCACTGGTGCATATCGCGTTTGCCGGGACAACATGGCTGGTCCCCACATGGGATTCCGGCAAGCGTCGACTGGCTTCCCGGACTCTGTGTATGGGCAGCCTGATGATCCCATTGGGATTCCTGCTTGGTGGGCTGCAGTTTCACGGAGGTGATCCAGGGATCGGAATTCTGTTACTTCCAGCAGGAGCATTCCTGCTGTTTGTATCGGCCCTGTTAACGGCGCTCGGCATGAGTCAGGCACAAGGGCATTGATTCCGCCTGTCCGCGACGTCCTCTGAAGCAACATTTATTCCACAGTCTTCACGAAGCCGTCCTATCCCTTCGGCTTCTCCACAATCAGCCTTCGGCGATAGATCTTTTTGCCGTGGGCGATGTACAGCGTGCTGTGATCGGGGCCGGCCAGCATGCAGGTGGTGAGAGGTTGATCGGCGTCCACTTTGGGCAGGACTCCGCAGGGACGCCCAGTGGGGTCGAAGATTTGCACGCCCACGTCACTGGTCACGTAGTAGCGGCCGACTTTGTCAACCGCCATGCCGTCGCCTCCGGAAACAGCCACGTACGGAGGCGGTTCGTGACGTGGGAACTCGCCTTTCGGATCGATGCGGAGTCGCATTGGCATCGTGGGCATCTTTGCGTCCAGTACTGCGTCTGCGTTGACTCGGAACGTCCATGTATGTGTGCCGCCGTAGTCGGACACGGCCAAAGTTCCTCCATCGTTGGACAAGGCAATGCCGTTGGGTTTGCTGATGCCCGTGTCGACCGGAGTGACTTCGCCAGTGTTTGGATTGATACGGACGACTTGTGACTTGCCGGTTTCGGTGAACAGAATCAAACCGTCGCCGGCCACCGCCAGGTCGTTGGGTTTGACTCCTTCCGCCACGGTCTTCACTTCACCGTTGGCGACGTTGATTGAGATCACTCGGTTTTTTGATCCCTGACACGCGTACAGCAACGAACCGTCGGGGCTGAATTCCAAGCCACTGACGGATTCTTTCGTGATCTCAGTCTTAGTGCCATCGGTTGCGCTGATGCGAATTACGGCCGGAGCCTTCATGTCGCAGAAGTACAGGTTGCCGGCTTTGTCAGCACACAATGCGTCCGCGAAGCCAAGGTCGTCGGCGACGACTTCCCAGGATTCGCCGTGGATCAACAGGTTCAACAGCGTCAGGTCTCCACCGAGATCGCCTTTGGTATCGATTTCTGGCGTGTGAGCTTCTTTCCGCCACAACCATTTCATGGCGTCCGGGAACTTCGAGCTGCCAAAGTCGGCATTGTGAGCGTAACCTTCGGCCCAGTCGAAGCGAGTGTCGTAGCCCATGTATTTCAGAGCCGACGCCATTCGCTGGTTCGACCATGGCCAGCTGCCGAACTGGTTGTCGACATCGCCGCTGGTGTCTGCCATGTAGACGCGAATCGGTTTCGGTTCCGTCTTGCGAACCAACGCGGGATACACATTGCCACCTCGCAAATTCGTGAAGCTGCCGACGCTGGAATACACTTTGCGAAAATAATCCGTGCGTTCCCAGGCTGCCGTGAACGCACAGATTGCTCCGGAACTTGAACCGCCGATCGCATGCATCTCGGGATCGTCCGAGATCGTGTAACGCCGTTTCACTTCCGGAATGATCTCTTCCAGAAGAAAGCGTGAGTAGCGGTCTCCCAGACTGTCGTATTCGAAACTTCGATTTGAAGACTTTTCCTTCTTCTGCGGCTGCGATTTGCTGCCCGGATTCAGGAAGACGGCAATCGTGGGCGGCATGTCTCCGCGGGCGATCAGGTTGTCGAAGACCGTGGGAACTCGCCAGCGCCCCTCAACGTTTCGCATCCCTTCGCCGTCCTGCAAGATCATCAGCGCGGCAGGCTGATCGGCTTTGTACTGAGCTGGCACGTAAATCGCCCAGTCGCGAGTTGTGCCCGCAAAAATCTTCGACTCCCACGGCTCCATCTTTTGAACCTTGCCCTGCGGCACATCATCGTTGGCGACGGCATCGGGATGTGGTTCCCATTTCGGCTTTGTCTCAGTAATCGGCATGTTGGTGGACGCGGCGTTGTGGTCCCACAGCCACCGCACCGCATCCGGAAGAACTTCGCCACCCCACTTTCCGCTGTGGCCGCCGTCAGTCATCACGAGCTGGTACTTGTAGCCCGCAAACTGCAACGCGGCGGCCAGGTCCTGATTTCCCAACGGCCAGTTGCCGTGCAGATTATTCAGGTCTTCTCGGCCTTCTTGCAGGTAGACCTTGATCGCTTTCGGCTTGTCCTTCGACTTACGAACAAGGCCGGGATAAGCCCAGCCACCTCGTATGTTGGTGAAGCTGCCTATGTGACTGATCACCTTTCCGAACTGGTCGGGCTTCTCCCATGCCACTGTGAACGCACAGATCCCGCTGGAAGAAATTCCACAGACAGCTCGATCGGCTGGATCGGCGGAGACGTTCAGTCCCTGCAATGCCACGGGCAGGAATTCTTCAATGAGGAAATTTGGGTAGCGGTCACCGAGCGAATCGTATTCAAACGAACGGTTGCTCCGATTTGTTGCATCCGGAGTCGTGGCATTGATCGTTCCCGGATTCACAAACACGGCAATGGTGACAGGCATGGCTTGTTGATGAATCAGATTATCCAGCACGACGGTCGCTCGAAACGATCCCTTCGGATTCGCGTAGCCAGCTCCGTCCATGAACACCATCAACTTTGCGGGTTCATCGGTTTTGTATTGAGCAGGAACATAAACGCTGAAGTCGCGTTGTGTGCCCGGAAAGATCTTGCTGTCACTGAAATTTCCGGCCGTGACCTTTCCTTGAGGAACGCCAGGCTGGACGACTCGATCAGGATGATCCTGCGCGGCGGCCTGACCATATGTCAACATCGCCAGCGACGACAAAAGACCAATGATCAGGAAGCTGGCCAGGGGATTTCGAGGCGTCATCAAGTCATTCCAATGGAGGGTGAGTATGTAGTGCTGTCGATCGATGCGTTCGATGACGATCACAATGCGGTGTCGGTACGCTATCCGCTGATACGGCGTTGGCACAAACGAGCCTTACACGGATTTCCGGAAAAATGGCAAAGGGACGAGGTCAGGTGGCACGAAGTCAAAGCCTCCCTGCTGTTCAACGACATCAAAGCAGACAACCTGACGCTGATTCCGAACGGCCGCGTCAGCAGGCATCTCGAATTGGCGAGCAAGATGGGGCAGTCAGCTCAGCGTTACGTAATCGGCCGAGGGTTATCGGCAAAAGGCAGTGGCCACGAACGCCGCACAACGCCAATCTCGCAGCATTATTCACCGTCGGTTAAAAACTTAGCTTTTCCGCTTGCGCTTTGAGGCAGGTGTTGGCTAATTTATTAGCCGATGGGCCTGAAACGCACTGGGAAAGAACAAATGGCTGCCGAACCTGCTCTTAGTCGCCGAGAACGACAGATCCTGGACGTTGTCTTTGCTCGGGGTAAAGCCACTGTGTCTCAGCTGATGGAAGATCTGCCTGAGGAAATGTCCCGCAGTGCTGCGCGAACATTTCTGCGAATTCTTGAAGACAAAGGGCATGTCAAACACACATCAAGTGGGCGCGAGTTTGTTTATCAGGCGATGCAGTCCACCGGCAAAGCCGGGCGCTCCGCGGTTGCTCGGGTTTTGAATACGTTCTTTAGCGGTTCACTGGAAACAGCACTGGCGACCTATCTTGCCGACCCGAATGCGAATATCAGCGACGACGAACTCAAACGCATCGAAAAACTCGTGCGCAAAGCACAACAGGAAGGAAGGTGACCAATGGCCGATTCTCTGACTGTACTCGTTTCGCTTTCGATCCGCGGAAGCTTGATCCTCCTTGCGGCGTTTATGTTCGCCCCACTGTTTAAGGATGCTGCTCGTCGACATTTTGTTTGGTTGTGCGGGCTGTCTGGTTTCGTGCTATTGCCCATCGCGACGACCATATTCCCCGTCTGAATATTGCCCTGGTGCCATTCTCTGATCCAGACACCGCAGTTGATAATCGACCACCGGAGGGGAATTCGTATGCGTTGTCACAGCAATTCGACTCGCCTATCGTATTTGTGACTGCGCCCGGGGACGCGGATCCTGACAGAATCACAAGGATGCACCAGCAAACCAAAGTCGAAGTGCCTGTTTCAGGAACGACACCGTTTCGAATTCCGTCACCTGCCAACGTACTCGTCATGATCTGGTTGTTGGGTTTTCTGGTCGCTGGTCTCCGATTTATTCTGGCCTGTCTTAGGCTGAGGCAAATCCGCTCCGCAGCAACGGAGATCCTTGACGACCGAGCGCTCACAATGCTGCATGAAAGTTGCAGGCAACAGAACGTTCGGCGTTCTGTCGGTCTTTTGTCATCGGCAGACTGTCGCATGCCGATGACCTGGGGAGCGTTTACCCCAGTGATCATGCTGCCGGAGTCGTTTCCCCGTTGGAGCGATGAGCAACTAAAGGTGGTATTGCTGCACGAGATCGCTCACACATCACGGATGGATCCGCTTGCTCAAACAATCAGCGGACTGGCAGCGGTGATCGGCTGGTTTCATCCGCTGGTCTGGCTGATGGGTGATCGACTCCGTCGTGACGCCGAGTGTGCCGCTGACGATCTGGTGCTCGCCAACGGAACGAAACCATCTCATTATCTGAATTGCTCATGAACCTTGGGGCTGGGCGGTCCATCGGATTCTCTGGCGCGATGGCAATGGCCTCACCACCGCTGACAAGCCGAATTCGCCACATTCTGGCTGCGAATCGCTCGCGGAAGGGAAGATCCCCGAAATCCTCACTGATCATCGCTATCTGTGGGGCTTGCGCGCTTATCCCCGTTGCGACAATCCGTTCCGTAAGCACCCGCTCACAAATAATCGCACATAATGAATGACCACCCCGTGCTTC
>CALFOL010000252.1 GCA_937919915.1 uncultured Planctomycetaceae bacterium | reverse complement strand
GAAGAATGTTGCCGCCTGTTCGACGCTCAGTTTGTTGCTTAGCGGAATCACCTGGTCTGCTGGCACAGCAGTTCGCTCTGCCCAGTTACCGCCGGCTTTGTTCAGTACGGCGACACGTTTCCCGGCGAACAGTTTTCCTTTCAGTCCGCCGCCGGAAGCTTCGACAATTCCGACCCCTTCGAATCCGGGAATTTGAGGCGGCTGGGGCTGAACTCCATAGATGCCGCGCACGAACATCATGTCCGACGGATTGATCGGGCTGGCCAACATTCGGACCACCACTTCACCGTATTTTGCCGTAGGTTCGTCTCGGTCAGCGTGTTGCAACACATCGCAAGGTTCTCCAGATGCTTCAAACTGAACGCACTTCATGTGAGCTGCTTCCGGCACGTGATGGATTGATGATCGATTCTGTCGATGTCGAATAGACTGGATGGCACTTCAGTTACTCGCGTTTTGGCAGCTGGACGCACTTCAACGTGCCTTTCGCATTGCGACCGTAGATTCTGCCATTCAGCAGCAGGGGAACAGTCCAGCATCGGTTTGTGAGGAACTTTGATCTTGCGAGTTCCTGGTATTCGTTTGCCTGAGCTTTCGCCAGGACCAGTTCGCCGCCTTCGCTTTGGATCAGCAACTTGTTGTCCGCGATCATCAGCGAACCGCAGCCGAGCCCCTGTTGTTTCCACATCACTTCGCCGGTTTCGAGCTTCATGCAGGTTAGCGTGACGACTCGGCCAAGGTTGGAATTGCCATCGAAGCCGTACAGATAGCCGTCAAGCAGAATGCTGTTGTTGAAGTGATTCCGCATTTGCTTGTTGGCATAGACTTCTTTCAACTGGTTTCCCTGCAGCCGAAACAGCCCGCAGCCGACGTTGTAGCCGCTGGATATATAGATCTGATCATCAACGACGATTGGTGTTGTGGAATTGGTTCGAAACGGCGATTTCCATGGTGTGAAGGCGACTTCGCTGCCGTCGGTTGAGTTGTTGATTCTTAGTCCGTCACAGTCCAGATGGGCCAGCAGTGCTTCGTCACCGACTGCGAACGCTCGGACGGCGCCGTATCCAGCCGTGTGTTTTTCGGAACGCCAGTTCAGTTTGCCGGAACGCTTGTTATACGACACCAGTCGGCCGCCTTGCAGAATCAGCTGTTCATCCAGAACGAGTGGAGACGAATCGAAGCCCCATTCGTGCAGGTCGACATCCAGATCCTTCTGCAGGTTGTTCTGCCACATCACGTCGCCTGTCTTGCGGGCGAGGCACAACAGGCGGCCGTCGATGCTGAGCGTGTACACGTAGTCTGAGTCAACGGTGGGAGTCGCTCCAGGACCGCCTTCGTACAGGTTAGCGTTCAATTCAGCAGCGTAGCTATGCGACCAGACTTCTGCACCTGTATCTGCGTTCAGGCACCACACAGTTTCTTTGCCGTCAGCGTGTCCCATGGCATACAGCAGGCCATCGACGATGCTGACGGAGCTGAAACCGATCCCGATTTGCGTTGTCCACAATTGTAGCAACCCATCTTCGGGCCAGTCTGCGGACCAATCCTTGGCTGTGGAAACACCATCCCGTTTGGGCCCCATCCAGTTTGGCCAGTCTGCCGCGGTGGCGTGGTGTGTTAGCAGCAGGACGCCAAGGACCGTTTGAAGAAGCACTGGGAAGCGTGTCATGACAATGCGCCAAAGAGAATGTCGAAACGGAAGGCAGATCTCAGAAGTGTGGACTGCGTCATTGTAGTTAAACCAGCGTCGGCAAACAGGACGCGCAGCTGTCCTCGTGAATTTTGTGCGGGCGGCGGATTCGGGGCATGAATGGCCCCGCGCGTTCGTTTCGCTGTTCGACACCGCCTGTTGTGCTGCGGAAACCCACGTACCACTAACGTACAGCAAATGGAAACGTTGTTAACTCGCCTTTTGGCGTCTTACGATTTCATGAATTGCGGCAAACGGTGTTCTGTGACCAGATCGTCGGACGGGCTACAATGTCATACAGGTCGAGCCGCAGGCTATGACTTCCGTTTTCGTTCTCAGCAGGTCGATTCGATGCATTTGCAACTTACACGCCCGGACGTCGCCGATATGGTGCTGCGAACGTTCGAACGATCGATCCACCCGGAGCTTTTCGAATCCGTCTGCCAGAGCAGCATCAGCTTTGGCGGACGACGAGTGCGACTGCGATTAGGCCGCACCGGGCACCTGATGGAATTTCAGGATGGCGATTCAATCATCACCGAGGTTGCCGCAACCAAACATGAAGACATGCCGCTGAACCACAGAGTCGTGTGTCGCAGGCTGATCGGGTATCGGACGCATATGATCGACCTGCCGACTGTGCGTTACCACTGTAGCTATCAGCTGGAACACGTGCCGCTGGACGTTTATCTACAGCTGCACAGGGAATTCGAAGTTGACGCCACCAAAGCAACGTTGGCGCTTAGTATGCCCGGTGCGACTCCACAAAGCCCCAACTGCATCAGCATGTTGAAATGCGATGTACTGCCGGAAGGGGTTGTGGTGCACGCGTTTCACACTTACCCGGACAATGCCGCCGTGTTGCGAACGCAAACGCTGTTCGAAACTCTGCAGGACTGAAATCGTCTCAGCCTGAAAGTCAGTCGGTGTGACCCGGCAACCTGCGACTAAGGGATTGCTTCTTCAGGCGTTTCTTCCACTGGAACAATTGTCGCCAGTTTCTTGATGGCATCGATGACGGACCCCGTCAGGTCGACCTCTTTGATCTCGTCGTCTTTTTCACGCACGAACTCGAACATATGAGCCGCAACTTCGTCGTCCATTTTGAAGTTCAGGGCGAAGTTTCGGAAGTCCAGATTAACGATCGGGCGAGCCTGATTCTGTACGGGGTGCTTCTTTAAATACTGAATTCTAAGCGGCAGTAGTTTTTCCGAATCCACATACAGTCTCACGAAGTCGGGAATGTAGTCCGGTAGAACGGCCTTCGGATCGTCTGTCAAATTGAAAACCTCTTTCCGTGTTTTCAGATTCCAACGACCAACCAACACCAGGCGACCAGCCGTTTCGGTTTTCATCTCTCGCACTTCGCCGAAGTCCATACCAACCTGCAGCTGCGACATCAGCGTCTGCAATCCGCCAACGCCCAAACTCTGCAGACTCTTCACGCTGGTTTCGTTCGGGACATCACTGAGCGCTTCCACGATTTCGCTGATGTTTCGGCGAGTCAGCTGCTGACGGGGGCCGTTCTTCCACTTTGTCCACAGGATGCTGCCATCACTGACGCGTTCTAATGATCCAGTGGGCTTTTGTGCTGACAGATCCGGGGGAGTGTTGTCGACACTGAAAAGTTCCTGGTCTTTGGCGTTCATTGCCCGACCAGGAAAAATATTGTATTCCAATCGCATGCGATTGCCAGACGCCTGAGCGTAGCGGCCGACCGCCTGGAACAGTTGACCAGTCAACATCACGGATTGCGTGATATCGCAGGACAGCGTTTCGGCATTATCCAGCTTCTGACTGATCTGGTCGAACACCTGATCTGCGGTGAGGTCAGACTTCGTCAGCTTCGGAGTCGCTTCCTGTGCGGTCGCTGTCGTGTCGGCGGCCGGTGTGGGTTGGGCTGGAGGCTCCTGAGCGACGGAAACCGGGGAAACTGCGCTCAGGCAAAATGCGATGGCAGAAACTGCCAGTGCAGTTGCGGTTCGCCATGATGTCAAACTTTGCGGATTATGTTTCATTTTACGAATGTGCGGGATTTACCAAAGATTTGTGTTCTGCCGTCCCGAAAGAATGAGTGAATAACCAGTCTTTCGTACTCACTGCAGGACAACTGCGATGGGGACGTGAAGGAATCAAGGGATTGTACGGTGGTTGGCCAGCCTTGGTCGACAGCAAACGAACCCAAATTCCGGGACGATTTAGTCGGTTAAATCCAACCTCCATAACACTATACGGTGAATCGACACCAAGCTGTTGGTTCAATCTGAACACGGCTCACGGAAGGGAATGCGATGAGATACTATTTTCTGGGTCTGGGAGCCCTTGTTTTTGTCTGCACAGGCTGTGCTGCCATTGACAGCGGAAGCAGCATCCTCGCGAACCGGGAACATGTGGCGCCACCCGCCAGCATGATTTCCCGCCCTGGCCCTATGGTCGATGGGCCGGGACCTGGCGTTTTGGGCATGTATGCTCAACCGGGTGGCATGGATATGGGAATGGGGATGGGCGGACCGCCTCCGGGTATGATGGGTCCAGCCATGTCGACTCAGATCAAATTCATTGGACCTGAACAAATGTACGTCGGCTGGCAGGTTGGTTCTGGCTTTGCCAACAACCAGCTGACTTCCGGTCAGTATTACGATTTCCAGCAGTCTGCCGTCTACCAGATCATTCTGGAAGGCGTGTCACCACCAGGCCAGCCTGTTCGCGCTTTGTATCCAACTTTGGAAGTTCGAGCAGCTCATCCAACAACGTTGGCCTACCTGCAACACAACGCAGTACCGGTTGAGATCACAGAAGAAGATCTGGAACACGTGAGCAGCAGCAACATGGTCACCAAGGTCATCTATCTGCCAGATCCCGAATTCCAGGCACGAGCCATCGCCGGCGTGGAAACTCTGGTTTCCACTCGACTTGATCCAGGCATCGATCCAGTTCAGCAAGCTGAACAAATGGGAACAGTGATGCTGATTCTACGATTCGGTAACAAAGACCTGCAACCACCAGCCACTGTGATGAATCCGGACGGCGGAGTTTCTCAGGTATCTTACTCAATGATCGATGGATCTCAGGGACAAGTTGCCCCACCGATGCCGATCCGATACCTCGACGGTGCAGTCGGCGGAGTTCCATTGGCGATGATCGCTGCTGGGGGCGGTATGCCTGGTCAGCCAACCATGCCAATCGCCGGAATGGGCAACATGCCACCATGGGGTATGCCAATCACTGGAACACCAATCGGTTTGCCGGGTCCTCCGCACCTGCCACTTGGAGGTCCCGCTGGCCTGAAATCACACACCATGCGAAACCTGTCACCAAACCACATTCCACGACCGACTCAGGATCTGCTGATCGACGTGAAGCACAATCCCGGCTACAGCCTGCCAGAACCTGTGCGACACATTCAGTACACTGAAGATCATCCCGTCTTCGGACCAGGTCAGGTTTCAGCCCCTGTTTCCGGTGGCGGTGGCTTCAATGGCGGCCAGGCATTCTGCCCACCGTACTAGAGCAGTTTACTTATTGTTGTGAACGGTACTCGCTCGCGGGAGTAGGCATTCTTCAACCGAAATGCGTTCCCCGCGGCCACAAATCAGCGTAATACGCTGTAAGTAAGTTTAGAAACCGCTGTTGTCGAACTCCAAACGGTTTCGGCAACAGTAGCGACGATGACATAATTGCCAGCGGCACACTTTGTGTCGTACAGCGACAGATGAATCTCCGGGGGGCGATTCAGAGGTCTTAGACCTCTGAACGCCCTTTTTTCGTTGACTCAGAAACAACAGACATTTCGTCATGACAGATCAACGCATCAATTGCTCAGAAATTTGCCGCTCGGTGCCCTCATTATTGGCGGCATTGTTGATTGGCGGAATTCTGAGCCCCGCGACGGTTTTCGGACAGATTCAGCCGAGAAGCGACGCTTACCATCAGCCGCTAAGTCAACATAGTCCGCCGGGCCAGACGGCGGCGTGGATGAATGCGATCCGCAACTATGACATGACGTGGCTGCAGCCGCTGCAGATCGAAGTGCCTGGTGGAGGCCAGGTGGACGTGTATTCGGGATACAACCACCCAGTCGGTGGCGGCTATTCGCCAATGCTGGTGGCTGTGAACGTGGGGCACGTGTATCGCCTGCGAGTCAGCGGGATGCCGAAGTATCCCGGACTGGAAATCTATCCATCGATTGAACTCATCGATCACCTGCATCCGCCTGCTGGTCGTGAGAACGAGTTTCCGATTCCAATCATCCTGACGGACAGGGATATTCAGATTGCCGAAAGCGGTCAGCTGGTCACACGGGTGATTTATCTTGAGCAACCGCAGATCGCTCAGCAACTGAATCCGCTGCGTCGTGAGATCCCGCAGGCGGTTGAGCCCAAAGACAACGCGCTGCAGGAAGCCGATCGTCTGGGACGTCCGATGGCCATCATTCGCGTCGGCGGCCGCCGTCCATCAACGAACTCGCCACCGGCGTTCTTTGGAACCGGCGGACATGTTGAAGTGCGTCCGGCGGTGATTAACGAAACGATGCTGCCGCCGGGCAGTGTGAAGATGCAAAAGCGGGCTGTTGTCCGCAACGTGTCACATGAGATCAGAAAATAGCTGTTCTCGCGATTCTTAAACGACAACGGTCTCTGAACGCCTAACTGATTCGTTGAGACCATGTTCTGAAATGTTATCCCCAATGCATAATTCACCTTTCAAACATTTTCGCCGTTCTTTAGCATCATTGAGTCTGCTGGCTGCGACCGGTTGTGCATCCATGATGGGGACTGACTATCGCGCAGAGTACAGCGAACCTCCGCAGAGTTTTGCGACCGCTGATCAGGAAACCGCGGAACTCAGTCGGCCTGAATTCAGCACAGAGTTAGCCCCTGACACGCAACAGCCTGCTGAAACAGCAGAACCGTTGATAGCTCTGGCAGCCGTTGACGAAGCGAAAGAACAGCCAATTGATCTGGCAGCGTTGTTCGGTGAAGTCGCTTCTGCTGACGCCCCGTCCTCCGACACCAGAGTAACTGACGAGAACCCGTTCGATTTGATCGAGAAGAAACAACGGAGTGTGAGTCCTCCAAACTTTGTGCTTCGGCGGCTAGCCGATCAGCAGGCAAAAACAGCACTGGAAAACGCCGACGTTTCCGATCCGAACCCCACCCCATCCGAGATCAATGGATCACAATCGGGCAATCCGGTACACAATCCGTTTGCGGAATTCGAGCCACAACAATCAGCTGCAGTAGACAGCAATGGGCCGGCTATTGTGCGGATCTCAAGCAGGGCAAACGCCGCCGCCGCTTCCACCTTCCGAGCTGCCGAACCACGGCTGCCGGGTAATCAGGAATGGTGTCCACCAGCAGCGTCTGTGACTGTCGGAGCGACTCAACATCCTCAAGCCTATCCTGATGAATACATCTTCGACGGCGGAGACCGTGACACTCCGGTTCACTATTTCGGAGGCGCCATCGAAGGGTTGGACACAGAAGACACGGTCGCCGAATTCAAAGATCACAAGGGTGACAGTCACATTAAAGCCAGTAACCGCGTTGCCGTGTACGCTCCTCGATTCGGAGCCGTCGAAACCGCCACTGGACCGGGGATCGACGTAAAGATCGACAAAGCTGCTGGTGCTCGCGATGTTGCTGGTTTGGGAGCGTTGCATGAAGAACGCGGTATGAACATGAACGTCGCTCGAACACCAGCATCCGGAGTTGCTGTCCGCAGCAGTGCCGGTGGTATTGAGACGGCTCAACCTGCTCACATGGGCCGCAAAACAGAAACGGTCGTGATGAGCAGTCGTGTGGAACAGGGCTTCGAAGCCATGACGACCCGCGGGTTAGGTCTGCTGGAAATCTCCGATGTTCATGAATTGAACCTGCAGATTCTGGAACCAGGCAACTCGAACACCACGACGTTTGTCGGACAGCGGGCAGCAACCAGCCAGGCAACCGAAACGTATGCCATGTTCCGGCTGGCATCGATGACCGGTTCAGAAGACGGTGGTGTGAAGGGTGAGATTCACATTACGAAAGAAGCGTCGCCACTGATGGCAAAGTCGAACGACGTCATTACCTTCAGGATTCATTTTCGAAACACGGGTGATTACAACGTCAGCGAAGTTCGCATCATCGACAACCTGACACCACGACTGGTCTACATCAACGGAACGGGCGAAGTGAAAGTTCCCGATGGCGGAGCGGGCGACCTGTCTGTGATGCCAAACAAAGATGGCGGCCAGTTGCTGCAATTCGAACTGGATCAGCCACTGAAGGGTGGTCAATCAGGCACGATCACTTTCCAGGCGAAAGTACTTTAACAGTGAACGACAGAGAGACCTAAGCGATACAAAAACGAGGATGCGCAGGTCTGCAGACACGGGCTTCCCACAGTTGTTTCGGCGATTGTGGTTAACAGTAACAAGCGGAAGGGGGTTGTTACTGTTTTGGTGCCGTGAGGGGACGCATACTGCGGAACTGCGTATTCACGATAGAGCCCGTCGTCCTCAGTGGCGACGGGCTCTTCTTTTTTCGTAACACATCAGCGATCTGAAGTTGGTCTGGCGTGAAATCGTTGAATCTGGATGATTTTGGGATGCCAGATTCAGTGCCGTCAACAACCGCCGATTTTTCTCTGCCGGAATTGAGTTCGCTCGATGCCGAGCAGGCGGCGGCGATTTTCGAGCAAGGTAAGGATGCAGTTGTGTTTGCCTTGCTGACGCTGGCCAAGCAGCTGGCTGATTGTGAATCGCCCGACGTGAACCCGGCCACTCCCTGAGCAATGGTACCAGTTTACCAAAAACCTCCGGTGAAAAAACGCAGGAAGAAGCCTGGTGCTCGTGCGGGACATGCTGGCTCGCATCGTAAAAAGCCGGAAAAAAATCGACCATCGCCGCAACCATCGCGCCGAGAAATGTCCTGACTGTGGTGGTCCGCTCAATCGTTGCAGCGAAACTCGCGTGCGTTACGTCGAGGACATTCCCGATACGCAGCCCGAGATGACTGAACACACCATCCATCGCGATTGGTGCGGCAAGTGCAAGAAAAAAGTCGAAGCACCTGTCACCGCTGCGTTGCCGGGCAGCGAATTGGGATTGCGAATGGTGGTGCTCGGAGCGTGGCTGCATTATTGGCTGGGTAATACGCTCAGCCAGCTTGTGGAAGTATTCGGCTTTCACATGCAATTGTCGATCACGCCCGGTGGTTTGATCCAGATGTGGTATCGGCTGCAGGAATTGCTTTTTCCGTGGTACGAACAAATTCAACGTGAGGCGCTCGATTCGGCCGTTCTGCACGCGGATGAAACCGGGTGGCGGACCAATGGAAAAACGAACTGGCTATGGTGCTTTACCAATGCCTCGAGTACTTACTACATGATCGACCGATCGCGTGGTTCGCCGGCCCTGGCGAAGTTTTTCATCGCGGAATTCAAAGGCACATTGATCACCGACTTCTGGGGATCGTACAACGCAGTTGCTTGCGCTGATCGGCAACTTTGTCT
Organism: uncultured Planctomycetaceae bacterium; assembly: GCA_937919915.1. Lineage (GTDB taxonomy): Bacteria > Planctomycetota > Planctomycetia > Planctomycetales > Planctomycetaceae > Fuerstiella. Next base: position 415 of record CALFOL010000252.1, on the reverse strand, counting down.
GGTGCATTTGCTGCGAGAGTTGGAGCAAACGCGGAAGTATAAATCTCCTGGTGAGCACTGGCCGGCATTCGAGAAGAAGCTGCGGCGATTGCTGGGAGATGCGATTCGACTGTGGAAAAGCCGGGATAAACTTGATTCAGCATCGCTGGCTTCACGTCGCGGGAGGCTCGATCAGCGTCTGACAGAAATGATCTCCACCGATTGGGATGAGCCCAATGCCAAACGTCTGGCCAAACGATTACGTAAATATCAGGCCGGGATTTTTACATTTCTGGACAAGGAGGGTGTGCCATTTGAAAACAACCATGCCGAACGTTCGATTCGCCCGGCGGTGATCCTTCGAAAGAACAGTTACGGCAACCGCTCACAAATAATCGTACATAATGAATGGCCACCCAGTGCTTCAGGTAAGGAT
>CALFOL010000251.1 GCA_937919915.1 uncultured Planctomycetaceae bacterium | reverse complement strand
ATTCCGTGCCGGATTCGTCTGACGCTGTGACGATCAGCCGTACTGGTTGTCGACGGGAATATAGTGAGAGACTGTGCGGATAGACGTCGATTGTTTTGATGGCCGGTGACGGCGACGGCGACGCGGGATCATTCGCATTCGTGCTGGTTCGCGTTGCGGAGAGCACGGTAAGCAGCACCATGAAGAACTTGATGTGTTGATGGATCATTGCAGGACCTCCGGAGCAATTGACGAATTCACAATGATCTCACGCTCACCAACGACAGTCCGTGCCGTCACGATAATCTCACTCAGCGTTTTGAAATCAACGCCCGAATCAAGCTTAATGCTGACGGCAACGTCGTTCTTTCCGGCAGGGATCGTTGCCGATGAGGGCAGCGACACGCCTTTTGGTACGGATGAGAACTCAACGTCGATCTGTTTTCTGTCGCCGCCGTCTCGAGCGACGAATCTTCGCGCCGCTAGCTTCAATGTGCCAGTTGTACCGGCCGTCAGCGGAGCATCCGGGTGAACGCTGATGATCAGCGGTTCGACAATCCGCAACGGACTGGTCGCCACGGTAACCTCCTTGGCCTGTCCTTTGAAAGTCGCTTCCGCAATGATTCGAATTGGTGCTTCGATAAAACCCACTTCGGTCGGACCATTCAGCTGGAAGCGGTATTCACTGTTGTTGCTGCCACCCACGGGATTCTCGCCGCCGCTCGCACGAAAACCTTCCGGCAGCCCTTCCACCGTAATGTTGACCGGGTCTTTGAAGCCTTCCGCTCGATCAGCAACGCGCACTGTGAAGTAAACCTCCCCGATGAAACGTGGAAACAGCACGACGTTATCATCGACACTCAGCGAAAAGAAGTCCGGAAATTCGGGGCTGGCGACCGTGGCGATGGAACCATCCAGCGAAGGCGGCGGAAACGGAGTTCGCGGATTGGCTTTCCGCATCGCTGCGATGGTCGTTGCCGTGCGCTGGATCACTGTCTCGCCGACTGTCGCTGTGCCGACGATTTCGATCGTACGCGTCTGACCTGGCAGGTCGCTCGGCGGCGAGTAGATCTTTAGCCGCGTCTCCTTGGCTTTCTCAGCGATCACTTCGTTTTTGAGACGCACATCAGGCCCCAGCCCGTTGACTGCCAGATTGATCGGTCCGTCATAGCCTTTGCGGTCTGCCGTGACCTTTAGCAGGCTGTAGCCGTTCTGTGGTAGAATGACGCTGTCCTGTTCTACGGAAAGTGTAAACGTGTTTTCGTCCCGCTGAATTTCGACGTAGTAGTCGAAAGCGGAACCGCCGCGAGACGTCAGATCAGTCAGCACAAGCTGATACTCACCATCATTCGGTGGCGTCCACTTCAGCTCGCGGCCCGCCGCGTCGGCTTTCCGAATTTCGGCCAGCGTTTTGTGGTCATTGTCGCGGATGGACATGGTCATAATCGCGGAACCACCGTTCACTCGACCGACGTCTCGGAACAACAATCGTTGCCCTTTGGTGGCTGCAAAGCGGCAAGTGTGTACGTCTCCCGCTGCTGCGAGCACGCCGCTAATACCGCAAGGAATGGCAGCAACGTCGCCATCGCCTGACGCCTGAACGACGACTTGTGGCAACTGCGAAGTGCGCACTTCGGTATAGCCTGAACCGATTCGGTCAGCAAACGCGATGCTTACGAATTGCGAACTGGCAGCTCCGGCGGGCGGCAGATCAACCGCAGCCAAACCAGACACAGCCGGTCCACTGAAATGAACGGATGTTAGTTGCTGTTGCTGAACCACGGCTGGCAGTGTGGCTGACACCAACGGGAAATCGCCCACTCGTAATCGATACCAATGCCCGGATGCACCGCCCATTAACGCGTCTTCAATTTCGACGATGTAGTCACCGGCCGATTCGAACCTGTATCTCAGGCAGCAGTCGCCCGCCAGGCCAGGGGAATCGTCAATGAACACGAGTTCCTTGCGGTCGGCTGACAGCAGGCGGATCAGGGGATCCAGCTTTGAACCCAGTCGCGTCGCGACCACTTCGAAAGACACTTCCTCCCCGGCTTCGACGTGAATCCGATAGCAATCAGCATGTCCCACGTCGCAGTAGCCTTCAATCGCAATCGGCAATTCAAGCGCCTGAGCGTTCGCGCTGCCGGTCTGCTCACGGTTTTCCTTCACCGTCGGCAGATCATCCACCATGAACAATAACTGATTGGAAATACCTTCCGCGGTAGCGACCCGCAGGGCTCGAATGCCGACAGGGGTGCCTGGTGCAACAATCAATTCAAACGGGGCGACTCGATCCGTCGCAGTGACGGACGAAAATCCTGTCGCCGGTCGGTCAGTGGGTACCAGCGCCAGTTTGTCAAAGTGCGGCGTTCCACCGGGACGTTCCAGCCGAACGGTGTTCATTCCCTTCTTCAGCGACAAAACGCATTCCACCATCCACCTGGCATCGCTGTCGGCAAAGCCACCAGTCACACCGGCTGCCGCGTTCTCGGTCAGCAGATTTCCGTTCAATAACAGCTTAACCGGTCGCGATCCGCCAGACGCGTACTTGAGCTCCAGCACGTATTGTCCGTCGTTCGGAATGTCGAGATCCCATTCGGCATAGTTGGGGGTGAAGTTGCCGTTGTTAATGACGGCGCCGCTCTTTTGGAACTGGCCACGGTTGAAGTCTTCGGCTTCCACGATGAGTGTGCCCACAGGGGCGACTTTGTCGTCGGCGCAAGCTGATTCAATCGGCAGGATTTCGGAATCATCTGCCTGCGGTTTCTGAATCACAGCGTCGAGATTCGTCCATAGCTCTGTGGCGTTATTTAGGTTCAGTCCGTTGACCGAAACGGTTGTGGTCTGGCCCGGTAAGATTGCGATGGGGGAGACGGTGATTGCTTTGGGCAATTCGGCATCGCATGATTTTGGCGCAAGTGTTGCCAGCAGAAGCAGCACTGGCAGAAGCAGTGGCACTCGTCGGGGCTGAACGGCAACGTTGACCAACAGTGAACTGCAGGGGGCGGCAGGTAACGTGAATCGTGCGGTCATCGTTAGAAGACTTCTTCGATGGGCGACCCGTTGTGCGCCAGAAAGACAGGGCGGTTGGCCGGTGTGTAGATCGGTTTTGAGCGATCGAGTCCCAGCTTCTCGTAGATAGTCGCCGCGTAGTCATCCGGCGTTGTCGGGCGACTCGTTACGTATCCGCCGTCCTTATCGGACGAACCAAGCACCTGACCACCGGGGACTCCCGCACCCGCCATCGCAATCGAGTACGCGTTCACCCAGTGGTCGCGGCCTTGAAACCGATTCAGCTTCGGCGTGCGGCCGAATTCCGTGACGAAGCACACCAGCGTTTCATCCAGCAGACCGCGTTCTTCCATATCGGTGATCAGCGCGGCAAGAGCCTGATCTGTCGATCCCATCATCACCCAATGAGCGATTCCGTATCGGCCTTCGCCACCAGCTGCGTTGCGGACAGTGCCGCAGGAACCGTCGTTGTACATGTAGTCATGATGGTCCCAGTTCATGTTGAAACCACCCGGCGTCGCTTTGGTCTCCGGTTCGCGAACGTCAACCGTCACAAATCGCACGCCACGTTCGATGAGTCGTCTGCCCAGCAAATACGACTGTCCGCGATGACCCCGACCATAGGCGTCTCGAACGTTATCCGATTCGTCCGACAGATCAAAAGCCTGCTGCGTCTGCTTATTGGTCAGCAGTTCCGCGGCCTGGTTCGAAAGATCCGTAAACGTGCGCACAGCATCCTGCTTCGACGGTGCGACGCCTACGTTGAGGTTACTTAACAAATCGCGACGATCCAGAAAGCGATTGCGGTCGATGCCGGCCAGCAGTCCCAGATCGTTGACTTTCCAACTCGGATCCGACAGGTCACGTCCGCCGGTCTTGAACGTCTTGGCACTGGCTGGCAAAAAGCCGACGCGAGCTTCTTTCGCCTGTTCGCTGTTGCCAGGCACCATGATGTAAGGCGGCAAATAGTCGCACGACGTTCCCATGCGATGCGCGATGATCGAACCGATGTCCGGCATTTCGAGCGGCCCGCCTGGCATCTCGCCCGACAGCGCATACTGCGTTCCGGTAGGATGGCCGTTGGCGCCGGACTTAGTGTGGTGCATGCCGCGAATGACTGTCAGCCGATCAGCCACCTGAGCTGTCTTTGACAGCAGCGAGGTGAACTGCAGACCGGGGACGTTCGTGGAAATCGGCTTATAGGGACTGCGGTGCTCTACGACTGCTTCGGGTTTCGGGTCCCATGTATCCAGATGCGACAGGCCACCTTGTTCAAGGATCACCAGAACGTTCTTCGCCTGAGCTGGTCGCCCGTTGCTTTCAGCAGCAGCCGTCATTGCAGTACGGATCGACAATCCGCCGGCAACACCGAGGCCAATAAAACTACGTCGTTGATATCGCATAACAAGATGCTCGTGATGCTGAGCGCCGGGGACAGCCGGTGGCCGAGAGCGCTGTGGGGTGGGCGATTTGGAGAGGGCATTATTGTAGCCTGCCAGGCAGACATCACCAACAGTTTCGCAGCGAACAACAACTCAGACGGGCAACAATGCCGAATCTGCGGGACAGGCAGCCTTCACACCGTCGAATACTAAAAATAAAATGGCGAAGTTGGTGGGACGATCATTCTTCCCAACTCACGATGGCATCAGCGAACGATTTTCCGATGCGTGCCAGAATCTTCGCTGAACCGAGGTAGTGGTACTCTGCATTTGAGGTCCCCGATTTCAAAGTGGCAAGTGCCTCAGCCGTGAATAATTCGTTTGTGAACTCGTCAAGTTGCTGTTTACGCTGCTCAGGGTTCAGAGTTTTGTCGTTATTCAGGCTACGGTTCTTTCCCTGCACTTTTCCCCAGCGCGATGTGAGTTCCGTCAGTTGCAGATCCCAGGACTCTTCGGTCAGGACCGCCTTGACGTTTCCCTTGAACTCCGGCAGGCTGGCAGGTGCGGCCATCGCTTTACGAAACTCGGAGTGAATGGGAGCATATCGTTTTCGATCCGGACTATACTTGTCGACCGGGCCACCAGCGCCCATGACGCCAATCACGAATGGAAGTTTTGGCGATGACAGGTCTTTGCGAACGTCTCGAATGAAGTGCGCGAGTGCGGAGCTATACGCATCGTAACCGCCCGGCATGTCGCGTTTGGGATAGACACCTTGATCAACCATATCATTCCAGCCCTGAAACCACACGAAGCCTGACAATTCATAGCCGGCCTTGCTGTCGTAATCGGGATAGACGCGTTCGATGTTTTTCAGGACGTCGTTCACGTGCTGCAGCATCAAACGATAGTACACGCCGGTGGCTGTGACTCGATCCTGCCGAATCTGTTCGATGTCCTTCCCCTGTTTCTTTAGTCCCTGCAGTTGTTGCTCGTTGAATTGATACGGCCCCGCGCTCGGTGATCGAAAATCCGTGTGCAGCGATTTGCCGCCCCATGCGGTCTTGATGATCAGGATGGGTTCCTGCAGGTGCTGTTGCATGTAGATTCCGAAAGTCAGTTCGGGGCCGATCTTCGGACCGCCACCTGCGGCTCCATAGCCAGTTGTCAACTTGCCATGAAGTTCCTCATCTGCAACACCAAGCGCTGAGATCCAGATGTTTTCAAAGACTCGGTCAGTCCCGTCAGTGTTCCGGATCTCTTTCAGAATGGGAGCCGTTGCGGGATCCATGCCGATGTGATCAATGGTTCGCACATGAGCATGCCCCTGCATGTTGGACTGCCCCGCCAGAATATAGACCTTGAGCGGTCCGGCTTCGGTGACACCGGAATTCAACAGGCAAAGAATAAGTGCCACTAAACTGAGAGAGATCTGCCGCGTCATGTCTTGTTCAATCCTGTTACCGAGGAAATGTTTTTGCGATGAACATGGTAGCGATGATCCGTTCGAATTTCAGGCAACAGCGGCAAACTGTCGTCAGGCAGGTGAATCCACGCCATCATGCTGAGGTTCACATGCCGACCCGCCAGAAACACCTAAAC
>CALFOL010000250.1 GCA_937919915.1 uncultured Planctomycetaceae bacterium | reverse complement strand
GTCGATCACCGCCATCGCGCGGTCCTCGCTCACCTGCTGGTCGATCTCCATCGCGCGGTCCTCGTTCACCTGCTGGTCGATCTCCATCGCGTTCACGTTCCTCGGGCTCACCTCTGCCACCTTCCGGCGACTTGTCACCTTCCTGAGCTTCCGCAAAAATCGGACTCAACAGGAACATCGCAACGAGGACCAACGAACTTCGAATCATAGGCATGGTTAAATCTCCAGGGCCGTTTTTGGCTGTTCATTCACATAGAGCTGTCTATTAAACTCCGCAGAGTGCTAATAGTGCCGTAACATCTATGAGGATTCCAATCAGAGCGGCAACGATTTTCTGCCAGATCGCTTCTTACCGTCCCATGAATCGATCGACCTCAACAGAAACCGCGATAGACTGCAGTATTCTCGATATATTTGACGGTCATGCACGCAGCACCTGCCGTCGGAAATGAATTCCTCTTATAAGCTGATAGCACACAGATATGTCAGATTCTGACGACAAATCCGGCGAAAAAGTGCCTCCCGCAGGACGTGATCCGCGGAAAGATCGTAGTCCGTTCGGCAACGGTTTTCTGTTCCTTGCCGGCGGCTTGATCCTGGCGACCATCTTTTTTTCCAGCGGCCGCAGTGGCAGTGGCAAAGAAATGTCCGTGGCCGAATTCAAGCAAAAAGTCCGTGCCAGTAAGCTGGACGCCGTGAACGTCCGTGAACTGACGATCGGCCCCACAGAGATGACGTGGCAGGACACCTCTGTCGAAAACGTAAAGAAAGGAGCCGAAGCAGAGCGGTACTATGTCGGGTTGTCAGGTGTCCCTGATCAATCCGTCAACGATCTGATCGCAACGCTGGAAGAGTATAACATCGATTATTCCGGCCGAGTCGCTCCGTCATTGTGGGTCGAAGCGATGCCGATGTTTCTGTTGACGGCATTAATGGTAGCCCTCGCGTTTCTGATGCTGCGACGTCTGATGGGCGGATCTGCCATGTCATTCGGTCGAAGTCGCGGTCGCTTGTACGCTCAGGAAGACATCGAGGTAACATTCGATGATGTGGCCGGCATCGACGAAGCCGTCGAGGAGTTGAAAGAGATCGTTGAGTTTCTGAAGACACCGCAAAAGTATCAATCACTGGGCGGCCGGATTCCACGTGGAGTACTGCTGGTGGGCCCTCCGGGAACTGGTAAAACAATGTTGGCAAAAGCCGTCGCGGGCGAAGCCGGTGTGCCGTTCTTTGGCCTGTCTGGTTCAGACTTCGTCGAGATGTATGTCGGGGTTGGGGCTGCTCGTGTACGGGACATGTTCCAGCAGGCGCTGCAAAGATCACCAGCGATTATTTTCATCGACGAGCTCGACGCACTCGGCAAAGTTCGTGGCAGCGGAGCACCCGGTGGGCACGACGAACGCGAACAAACGCTGAATGCGTTGCTGGTTGAGATGGATGGTTTCGGAACGGATCAAAGCGTGATCGTGATGGCGGCGACTAACCGGCCGGAAACACTGGACCCCGCTTTGATGCGCCCAGGCCGATTCGATCGCCATGTACTGGTCGATCGTCCGGACATCAAAGGCCGAGCAGCGATCCTGAAAGTCCATAGTCAAAAAGTGAAGATGTCCGATGACGTCGATCTGTCCAGTATCGCAAAACTGACGCCGGGTTTTGTCGGAGCTGACCTGTCAAATCTCGTGAACGAGGCTGCCTTGCTGTCCGCGCGCCGTGGTGACAAACAAGTTACGATGGCGTCATTTGAAGCGGGAGTCGAGCGAGTCATGGCGGGGCTGGAAAAAAAGTCACGTATCATTATCGAAGAAGTGAAGCGGCGCGTCGCCTGCCATGAATCCGGACACGCATTAGTCGCTGCCAGCCTGCCCAACACCGACCCAGTACATAAGATTTCGATCATTCCTCGGGGCATGGGAGCACTTGGCTATATGATGCAGGTACCCGAAGATGAACGTGAACTCTTGACGCAATCAGAGCTCGAAAGTCGCATTGCGGTGTTACTGGGCGGAATATCTGCGGAGCAGATTGTCTACAACGAAACTTCCACCGGTGCTCAAAACGACCTGCAGCGAGCCACCGATCTGGCGCGGCGAATGGTCACGGAGTTTGGGATGAGTCCGCGTTTGGGCCGCATGTATTACAGCGAGACTCAAACGTCGCCATTCTTAGCCGGCAGTGGTGGCATGGTGAGAGAATCGATTCACAGCGAAGAAACGCTGCGTGAAATCGATCTGGAAGTGAAACGCATGGTTGATGAAGCCTATCGCTGTGCGTATGAAGTCCTGATGTCGCAGCGAGCAACGCTGGATCACCTCAGCTGCGACCTGTTTGAAATCGAAACGATGTCCGCTCAACAAATGCACGTTATCATTGATCAACATCGAGATGGACCCAAAATTGTGCCCGGTACTGCTGCGGCAACTGCGCCTGTGAATCGGGCGGATGTCGCAAACAGCAACGACGTGTCTGAAGAGAACGCGGATGGAACCGCTTAAGTTGGGTGTCGACCTACAGCACAAAACGGCTCAGATCTTCGTCTTTACGGATGTCGTCCAGTTTTGCCATGACGTAGGCTCGGTCAACCACAACTGACCTTTTGCCGCAGTCCGGAGCTTCGAAGCTTACGTCTTCCAGCAGTCGTTCCATGATGGTCTGCAGTCGACGAGCTCCGATGTTCTGCGTCGTTTGGTTAACATGAAACGCGACATCTGCCAGTTCCCGAATTCCGTCTTCGGTATATTCCACCGTGATGCCGTCCACCGCCAGCAGCTCCGCATACTGACGAGTAATTGCGCCGGAAGGTTCTGTGAGAATGCGGATGAAGTCGTCGCGAGTCAAATCCTGCAGTTCCACACGGATCGGAAATCGTCCCTGAAGTTCGGGCATCAGATCTGACGGTCGTGATCGATGAAACGCGCCGGCTGCGATGAACATGATTTTTTCTGTCGAGACCGAACCGTATCGAGTCTGCACCGTCGTGCCTTCCACGATCGGCAGCAGGTCGCGCTGGACGCCCTGTCGGCTGACATCGGCCGACTTTCCGCTGTCTCCGCTGCTGCAGATTTTGTCGATTTCGTCGATGAAGACAATGCCGGTTTCTTCCGTCAGGCGTACGGCTTCTTCGTTGATCGAATCTTTGTCCAGCAGACCTTCAACTTCCTGTTCGTGCAGAACGCGACGGGCATCAGCGACTGAAAGCCTGCGAGACGAAAGCTGCTTCGGTACCATTTTTTCCAGCATGCCCTGCAGATCCATGTCCATCTGCTCCATGCCCATATTTGTGAACACCTGCACGGGCGAACTTTTTTGCTCCAGCGAAAGTTCGACCATGCGTTCTTCGAGCTTCCCGTCTCGCAGCATATCACGAAACTTCTCAACCGTCCGCAGGTGTTTTGCGTGCTGATCGTCCGTACCTGCCGAATCCTCCTCACTGCCTTCTTCTGTAATTGCAGACGCAGTCGGCTCGAATGGTACCAGCAACTTCAGTAGCCGGTCCTCAACCCGTTTTTCTGCCTCAGCGCTCACTTCTTCTCGCTTCGACGTCTTCACCAGGCTAATCGCCGCTTCAACGAGATCTCGGATCATGCTTTCCACGTCGCGACCGTAGTAGCCCACCTCGGTGTACTTGCTGGCTTCAACTTTAATAAACGGCGCCCCCGTCAGTTTGGCAAGTCGTCGCGTGATTTCGGTCTTACCGACCCCGGTGGGGCCGATCATCAGAATGTTTCGCGGCGTGACTTCTTTGCGCATTTCGTCCGAGAGATTCAGCCATCGCCAGCGATTGCGCAGGGCGATCGCGACGGCACGCTTGGCAGCGTCCTGACCAACAATGTGCTCGTCGAGTTTTTCGACGACCTGTTTCGGCGTCATAGGAGGAAGGTTGTCAGACATTTTAGAATTGATATTCGTTGGTTCAGAACGTTACGCCAATGACGTAAGTTCTTCGATGATGATGTTGTTATTTGTGTAGATATCGATTTCGGCGGCAACACCCAGAGATTCTCGAACGATCTCTTCCGGCGACAGCGTCGAGTGCTTCACCATCGCTTTCGCTGCAGCTGTCGCGTAGGCACCGCCAGAACCGATGCCGACCACTCCATCAGTGGGCTGAACCACATCTCCCTGGCCTGTCAGCAGCAACGTCAGTTCCGCGTCAGCGACAATCATCATCGCCTCCAGCTTTCGCAGCGCGCGATCCATTCGCCAGTCGCGAGCCAGTTCCGTGGCCGCTCGAGCGATGTTGCCCGGGAAGTCTTTGGCTTTTTCTTCGAAGCGTTCCATCAACGCGAATGCATCGGCTGTTGATCCAGCGAAGCCCACCAGCACTTTGCCGTCGAGTATTCGACGCAGTTTTTTGGTGTCGGACTTCATGATGGTATTGCCGTGCGTGACCTGACCATCGGCACCCAGCACGATTTTACCTCCGTGACGCACCGCCAGCACGGTTGTGGATCGCCAGCGACGTTTACCTTTATCAGAACGAGACATGTATTGCTCAATGAGTAGCCGGAATGGATGTCAGAAACTGTTACACAGGTTCTACCATTCGTAGACCAGAAGCTCAAACTGCCAACGCCTGTCTGCACGAATTGGTTCATTCTTCTTTGAGATGCGGTGACCAATCGACCTTCAGACGATCTCGAATAATCAGCCCCACGTTGGGGTCGACCATTGCCGCCGTCGCCAGCGCGACCGAAGTTGCTCCCGCTGCAAGGTAGAGCTGGACATGTTCAGCGGTCGAAATTCCGCCAACTCCGACGAGGTCCAGGTGGTGGGGAGAATCGCTGAGGGCTTGACGGAACATGGCTATCTGTGTGACGCTTGCGGTCCGAGTCGCGTCACCGCAAATGCCCCGAGCCTGACCACCGAAGAGCAGTTGACCGGCTGAGTCTGCGACTTTGGCAGCGATGGAATTCGTCATTGCAAGGCCGTTAATGTGAGGTCCGGCATGTTGCAGCAATTCGGCCGCTTCCTGGGTCGTGGCGACTCGCCCGATCTTCAGCACCAGCGGAGCGTCGCCAATTCGGTCTCGAATCCGTTCGGCTACCAACCCGGCGGCGGCCGGTTGTTGAAACAGCTGCCCGTCCGGTGTTGAAACATTCGGACACGAAAAATTGGCTTCTACACCGTGTGCACCACTGTCCATCGCCCACTGTGCGCACCGGGCGAAGTCATCGGCGAGTTGTTCCATTGACGCGTGTCCGTCCGTGATGGCTTCGTCCTGTGTTCCCACGACGGACACCACCAGCACTTTTCCGGCGGGCAGCTGATTTCTTGCCACTTCAACGTCGGTTCGCCAATTGTCCGGAGCCTGCGACGGCATGCCAAAGGAAACGGCCCAACTGCCGTGCATCGTGGATGATTCCGGCACAACCGTACCCCCGGTCAAAAGTTGATCCGTGTTGACCGGAACCAGGTTGGGAAGTGAATAGCAGTCTCGCTGAGAAGTGCGCACGGTTTTGTAGACCAGGACGTCGAAGCCCAGGTTTGCGTAATGCAGCAGCCAGCCGGAATTCAGCAGCGGCCCGGCAGGAATACCAAGCGGTGAGTTGACAGGCAGGCCGCACCATATCCAGTTTCCGGGGACCGGAGCCTGTGGAGCGACAACAGCCGGTTGCGGTGAGTTTTCCAGGTTCCAGCGCCATGTGCGCTGAAGATCGTAATTCTGCACGGCGTGACGGTTCCGCTTAATCGACAAGGACGGCAAGTTTCTGAAGCAGCCGCATATTATGTCAGACGAGTGATGAATTGTGACGTCCAATGCGCCACAATCCAGACAGGGTTGCAATAACGGATGCCTGCCCTGGCGAATCTTTCAGGCGAAACAGCGTTCCATGAAAATCCTCCTCCTGGCAGACATTCACGCTAACTGGGCCGCATTATCAGCGATCGATGAATCCTTCGACGTGTGTTTGTTTACCGGTGACGCGGTGGACTACGCCACAGATCCCGTACCCTGCATCGAATGGCTGCAAAAAAACGCGACCCACTGGGTACGCGGAAACCACGATCATTCTGTTGCTCATCGGGTGACCGTTCGCCCGGGCGGAACGTTTCGCAAAATGGCAGCGGCCATGCGAGCACATCACTTCGACGTGCTCGGCGATGGCCACCTGACATGGCTGGCACAGATGCCAGTGACTCAGTATCTGTCTCTTGGCGCGCATTCCTTCCTGATGGTACATGGAACGCCGCGCGATCCAATGGACGAATACGTCGCTAACGTTAAGGATGAGTGGGCCGCACGACTGGATCACGTAGATGTCGATTTCGTTTGCGTGGGTCACACGCATGTGCCCATGGATCTGCAACTGGATAACACCCGAGTCATCAATCCCGGCAGCGTTGGTCAACCTCGCGACGGCGACGCACGCGCGTCGTACGCTGTGATCGAAGATGGTGTAGTGGAATTCAAGCGTGTCGAGTATGACATCGACCAGGCGATCGACAGTATGCATCGGGCAGGCATCGAAGACAGCGTCATTCGTCAGGCCAGCATCGTGCTTCGCTCTGGCGGCAACCCGACGGCGCATGGTCTTTAACAGGTCAGCCGAGGATGTCAGTCCTCGTTTCGCTGACAGTTATTCGTCACTCATATCTTTCAGGAACTGAATCGCTTCTGCCAGTGAACACACCGGCCGGCCGGGGACTCGACCATCGCTGTCGCATTCTGCCAGGAGTCGTAACTCTTCGCCGTCGTCGTGTTCCGCCAGACGCCGCCGCGCGCGAACGCCGATGGTGCCTTCCGATGCACGATGCTGCAACGGAAGGTGTTCGATAAACCACAGAGTGCGTTCAGAGACTATGTCCTGCACAGCCGTCAGTGTCGCCTGAAACGCGTCATACGGATCAATCCCCTTGCCCACATCGTGCAGCAGTGCTGCCAGCAGAAAGTCTTCGTCCCACGGCCGAGCATTTCGGGCCAGCTCAAAAACCTGAAGGCTGTGATACAGCAGATCTCCTTCGGGATGTGTATCGCGATTCAAACGCACTCGATCCAGCGGTTCCAGCAAATCGAAACACCGCTGATAGCATTCCGCCTCTGCCTGTTCCGGGGCGGTTGCAGCTGTCACCTGCGGGGTCGACGTGCTGACCATTTGCTGCAGAGACATGCGAATTTCCATATCTGTGGGCACTGACTCCGCAGGAATATAGCTATTGGTAATGGCTCGCGACGCGCGCCATCGGGCGTTCACAAAACTGGTTTCCCGGCGACTGTGTAATAGCTGTGCCGCGGCGAAACAGATTTTTCGTCTGAGTTTTTCCTGGTCCATAATAGATTTGGTAGCCCGCAGGCGGATTCGAACTGTCGCTCGGTGTGAATATCGACACGGCTGATTCCGCTGATGTTCGCTGATGCCTCGTCGCCTCGCGATGAACATCGGCAAAAAATGCCGCACAGGACGTGTTTCCCGGGGTTGTGTATTTGTTGTGGTCGAAATCTGCGCCCCGTCGTACGGCGACTGTGTGAACTTTACTGAATTTCTGCAAAACATCTCAGTCCAGGCCGCTCTGAAGTCGACTTTGACCCTGATGTGATCTCCTCAACGCGCACTGTTCGCGATTCGATTTAGCCTTGTGATTCACATCAAATTCGCCAACGGAGGGCGCCGTGAGTTTTACAGGCCAAATCTATCCAGACAATACGGTCGGTTATTTTCGTATTGCTTCAGCCACCGGACGGCAGCCCATTGAGCCAGTCGCTATGGGAGAATTCCTGATAGGCAGCGCCGCTCATTGCCATCTGCGTTTCGGAGATGCTGGAATTCCAGATGTTCACACGACACTGCATGTTGACCGCGAGATCGTTTTGCTGCGATCTGAAACAACCAAGCCTGGCATTCTTGTGAACGGCCAGTTGGAAACGGAATGCCGACTGGCTGACGGTGACATGCTGGAACTCGGACGTCATCGAATGCTGTTTCGGTTATCCGCCGCCGAACAACGGATCACGCTGAACGAAGAACAGTTTGCCGCTGCCGACGTGAAACAGCGCGCAGTGCTGGTGGAAGACGGCCTGAACGTGCAGCAGTTGGTCGATCGACTGGAAGAACAGCTTGATCTGGTCGACGAGCTGACGCATTCTCCCGACGATGCGATGCTCGATCTGCTAAAGGCAGTAGCAGGAGCGGGAAGCAAAGAATCGCTCCAACGTGAAGATCAAGGGTCGGAACTTCAGGAAGTGAAGCAGTTGATTCAGAAGAATCAGGAAGCGAGTCGAATTCGCCTGGAATCGCTGACAGCTGTGCTGGACAATGTTGTTCGCCAACAGAAGATGATCGCGGACACGCTCGAAGTTTTGTCTGACCGCATTCAAGCCATTGATGCGGGACCTGGATATCAACAACGTCGGGCAAGCGCTTGAAGTACAGACAGCCGTCCGTCATGGATGGAAGCTAAGACTGCTTATGCGATCGTAAACGTGAGCGTCTGAAAATGTCAGACACCCAGCGGCAGTGACGCAGGCAGGTCCAGAACAAATTTGTCCGGGGTCGCGTCGAAATCACGCTCCAGAATTTCCTTGCGAACGATTCGCACTGATGTCGGCGCTTGGATCGACAGGCGAACACGGCCACCCTTGACTTCTGAAACTGTTACGAAAATGTTGTCGTCGATTTGTATCGACTCACCCGTTTTACGACTTAATACAAGCATGATGCACCTCCTGTTTTAGAACAGTAACAATCCTTTATTGAAGTTCTGGAAAAGACTC
>CALFOL010000249.1 GCA_937919915.1 uncultured Planctomycetaceae bacterium | reverse complement strand
GGTAAGGATGATCCGAAGATTATTATGTGCGAAAACATATAAGCGACTGCTTACTGATGAGGCGTTTCTCTTCGGTCTGCTTGTTCCGCACACGAGCTTCGATGTCATAAAACTCTGCCGTGACCTCACGTGTCTGTTCCGTCGTTGAGTTGATTTCGCCGAGACTGCCTGCGGAATCCAGGAACGCACGGTATTGTTCGACCGGCAGGCGAATTGTCCATGAACCACTGCGTTGATGACCGGAAGCTCCGGAAAGGCTGGCTCCGGCAACGAATCCTCCGCACGATTCCGTCAGCTGTATGACCTTCGCAGCGACACCGTCAAAGGATTCGACGTACAGACTGATGCTGGTGTTGTAGATGATTTTCCTTGCAGTTTTCTCTGGCGTCACATCGGGCACGCCTACTTCTGCTTGTCCGGAAGCCGTCTCAACAACCGCCATCTCTGTGGGCTCAGCCAGCCCCGGGACATTCATCAACATCTCAACCACGGGCGGCGCCGCGTCTGACGTTGCTTGTGATTGCCCTTCGTAGGAAGCACTGCAGCCGATGAACAGTGAAGAACACAGTATGGCCAGCAGAACATGGTGTGTAGTTTTCATGAGTCACCCTTTGAAAACGATGAGCAGAACGCGTTGTTGCTCACTCAAGTTGACGACCAACCGGAATCGTTCAAACTTTTCTGATGATTTTGTCCGCCGGAAAGATCTGTCGAATGAGCCAACTTTCGCAGCGATTACATTGCCTTGCCGTTACACCGTGCGACTTCGCCTGACGCGGTCTTCCCGACAGATGCGTCACACCAAAAATCAGAGACTTCGCGACCGTTTTTACCGCATCCGGCCTCTCGACTTGTTGATCGCCTACGTCCTTGTTTCTGCTGTCGCGGTGAACGTCACACCAGTTGCTGCTGCTGCTGCCACCGTGATGCCGAAGGCGCGCCTTGAACGGTTTTTGAAGCAGCACTGTGTTCGCTGAAATGGCCCGGAGGAACAAAACGGACAACTGCGATTCGGTCAGGTTGCCTGGGAAATCAAAACCAACGATGCGGCTCACGGCTGGCAGGATATGCTGGATGTGTTAAACGGTGGCGACATGTCGCCGGGATGAGCCGCGGCCAACTACAGAAGAACTCAGCCGCGTCCTGGATACACTGACGGGGACTCTGCAGAAAGCACGGAAGCAGTTGACGGATCGTGGTGGCGTGATTGCCATGAGTCGACTCAATCGCCGCGAGTATGCGAACTCCATCCGCGATCTGTTCGGCTTCGACGTGCGGCGCGACATGATCCCTGAACATAACGAATCGGCAGGTTTCGACACCATGGGGGCCGATCAGTTTTTCAGATCGTCCCGTTTCGAAAAGTACCTGAAACTCGGTCGAGTGATCGCCACCAGCGGGTTCGATTGGACCGCGAAACCTCACCGGGAAACAACGGCCAGCCGTCAAGAACCCGAAGAACACGTCACGCATCGGCTGCGCGATTTACTGGCGGATCTGGACCACAAGGTGGCGCTGACGAAGGCTGACAAAACGTGGCGGGAGATGGGTTTTACAGACCAGGTGAAGTTGAGATCGCTTTTAGCCGGTTCGAAAACCGCGCCGGTCGGCCTCGTCACTATTGAGCACTTACACCGTTCGCGTGATTTTCGCCGCTCGTTCGGGAGAAGACGTTGCGCGTGTTTGGCGCGCGGGAGCCTGACCTACTCGACACTGGCTTCTTCCAGGGCAACAGTCATCGCGGGCACCACATCCGGAAAATAGACATAGTTTCGCATGGCCATCGCCAGACCTGGATGTTGAAAATAGTATGGCCATAAATGAGAGGCACCGATGAGAGAACTGACGTCAAAGTCCAGGACCTTTTCTCCCTGAGGTCCCAACTGGCAACGGTCGAGTCGGGTCAGTCCGGTCATCCCGAGTGCAGGTCTGACCAGCAATGGCAGGCGGAACGGATACACGGCCAGCGCGGGGTCATAATGATTGGTCATATTCAGCAAACATTGTGTGCTGTAAAGCGCTCGATCATAACGTTTGCCAGGATTCAGCCAATGATGATCAATAGCCGAGCCAGTAAAGACCGTTCTGATCTGACGTCCATTCACACGAGCGAACGGATGTTGAATTCCCTGGATCGCTCCACCGGCCAGCAGATGCAGCCCGGAGGAAATTACACGCGTTCCGTGGCTGTGTCCCATCAGGCAGACGGGGCAATCTGGCGGCAGGTGCTGAATCAATTCCGCCAGGTAGTAGCCATTCCTCGAAGCGCGGCGGCCAAGTTGGTTCGTGTCGATCGCGACCAACGGCGTCCAATGACGAAAGCTGGGCCAGTGGAAATAGATCATCTGCATCCGATGGCCGCAGCCGGCCCCCTTCAGCCATTTCCAGGTACAGGTTGATTCGCGGCAGGAACTCGGAGTATCCACAAAACTACCATGGACCATGATGCACACGGGAACGCCAGGTTCCAGCGAAGAAATCATCTCCTGAAAGCTGGATGGACCAAAATTCTGACACTGTTCATACCGCATCACAGCCGGGCAGAACTTCGGACAGGAATAGTCGAATGACTGCGGCGAATGGTGCGTGTTGACGAACCAGAAACCGGAATCTGTTGTCGTGTGAGTGACCGCGTTTTCGATGTCCGCGTCCTGAGCATCGACGGGCGCGCAGGCGAAGAGTGACAGGCAACAGAGTGCCTGAGCAAGGATTGTGGTGAAGAATTGTTCTTGTATTCGCGCTAACATGACGTCGTCCGCTGTAACGGATAGGGGTTTCTTCCGTGAAACGGGGCTGGGTGCTTCTGGTTGTTGCCAGAACGAGGGACTGCGATCGACTGTTCGGACAATGGTGACAGGCACAGGCATGCCGCAGAAACGATCGAACCACTTCCCTGGTATCGGTCTAAATAGCGCGACGCATTGGCGGAAAGTGCCGCTATTGGGCCAGCGCGGGTGATGTCAGTCAGGGGTTTCGGCCGGAGTGGGTAAGACGCAGCCGACTTTGCCGAATTTAATCGCAGTGATGTGACGAATCCACGCGGGGTTTCACTCCAGTAACGAGTGTTTCCACTTATCGTAGTTCCTGCTGACTCGTGGCCGCGAAAAACGCGTTGGTGCGATCGCCGTATCCCACGAGCCAGTTGCGTTCGCGAGTTAGAACCCCTAACAGAACCTGCGTGAGCCGCGGAGGTTCTGTTATCAGGATTCGCTGTAGCTGGGCTATGGCCTTGCCCCGCCGAAAACCAGCTCGAGTTCCTGTTTCTCATGCAGCCGCCGCGATCGAATCTCAATCGTGTCCTTCACCAGCCGGCGAGCGGGTGGCACAATAATCATGAGCTGAATTTTGTTATCCCGCACTTTGACAGATTCGCTGCCGCTGGTGATCCTGATCGCATCCAGATTCTCGTCCGTATAGAACAGATTGTTCGGAGCGCTCGGATCGTACGGAATCTTTTGTTCATAGTCGTCGGTGCCAACCAACCGACCGCTCAGGTCATTGATGCGGTATGCTTTGATCTTATCGGGCAGGCGGACCTGAACGATCAGGCGGTACGGCTGACCAGGCTGCGGGACTTCTGGTTCTGACCAGACAGTAAAACTGCCTTTAGTCACTGCCAAACCGGATTCCGGCATTTTGAACATGAACTCAGCACCACCGTCTTCGGCACCTTCAGCTTCTGTACTGGCGAATGACGGCAGCAAATCTTCGGGGCGAGAGCTAACAGTGCCATTTTCAGCCATGGTCAGGTTATTCGAAATTCGTTCGATCGCGGATTCAGTCTTCATCGGAGTGACGCTGATTTCAGACGTGGTTTCGAACTGCGGCTGATCTCCCTGTCGGTCGAATTCGTCCAGGCTCGCACGGATCGGAGGAATGATTTCGTCCTGGTCCAGCAAGTGGTGTCCCAGCAGCGTGAAGACGATCGCGGCGACGGCGTAAGCGACGAGATGCAACAGCAGAGACAGGTAGTAACTTTTTGCCGAGGGACTGAGCAGCAATTCCGACATCGACTGATCCTGCTCCGCCTCCTGCACGTGAGGATCTTCGCCAACAACGGCCGAACCTGGTTCCGCCGTTGGAGAAGAAGCCGCGGCAATCGGGGGATTTACGATATGGATGTCAGTAGTCATTACTCACGCAAACCTGAGGATGCGGTTGAGAAGCAGAAAACAGTATACGCGTTCAATTTCCAAATGTCGGATCTTGTCCATTGGAGGCAGCTGCAGCTGTTGCGGCCGACTCGTGGTCGTAAAGAGCGAGTTTCTGACCACGATTGCAGTCACCAACAAACCAGAAGCGTTCGCGGATTATTAGCTATAGTTGACGAGCAGCGTCTCAAATGGTGCGGGAAATTAGGTATCGGCCATGGTAGTAAACGGCATCCACCGCCCGAAATCATCGCCTGAACAGCCTGTTTTGTCCAATTGGGAAAGTTTGTGCCCCCCATTTCACTGGATTTTCCGTTGCTTCAACTGTACGAAACACAACATCCGTACTCTCATTCTAATGACGGCTGGCGTGTGAATGGGTACTATTCGTGCTCAGTCCCCTTTCCGCCCAATTCCGCTCGTTCTGAGCACAGCCACAGGTGCAGCGATTCGTGACAAAATCACGGAAGACGAAATCATTCCTGCAAAGACGCGATCGCTGGGGTCACGGTGTTTCACTGTGGATCGTCGTGATCGTCGGTTTTCTCCTGCCTCTCCTTACGTGGTCACTAAAAGACCTCAAACTGGATAACGATATCTCGGGCTGGCTGCCGAAAAACGATCCGCAAGCCAGGATTCGGGAGTGGTACGAGGGCATGTTCCCGTCGAAAGCCCGCGTGCTGGTGTCATGGGACACGGCGTCGATCACAGACCCGCGCATGGCATTGTTACAGACTAAACTGGAAGGTTCGCTCACCGGGAGCGATGGTGAACGTGAAGGCGGATCACCGTACGTTGACGCAGTGAGCCTTCCAGCGGACGTGCTGTCACGAATGCTGTCGCGCGATATCCCGTTCGAAACTGCGATCGATCAAATCGATGGGGTGCTGATCGGCAAAGGTCCTTTGCATATTCGGTTGTCCGATACCGGTGTGATACGGGGCGAATATATGCAGAAAGAGATTCTGCGGATCGCCACGAAAGAGTTTGGACTCGACGCCCACTTCGTTGATCGCACGCTGCTGCCACCATCGACCGATGGCATCGCCGAGGACGATGAACGAGCACATAAACTACACGCCCAACTATCAGCCTATGTGAGTCAGCAGCCGTTGTATCACCTGCAGATCGAATGGCCGGAAATGCATTCCAGCTCGGGGCAGCTCACTGCATTTCAGAACACCCTTCTGGGACTCAAGGCACCGGGATCCGGATCTGAAACAACTGGCAAGTCGTGCGTTGAAGAATGTTTTCTGACACCAGGATCGCTCGCAGCGGTTTCCGTCGCACTATCTGAAGCCGGGGCTGCAGACAAATCGAAAGCGATTCAGGCGATTCGCCAGGCAGTCGAAGAATGCGGTATTCCGACGGAATTGATTCGCATGGGAGGCCAGCCAGTGGTCAACTCGGCAATGAATATTTCTGTCGGAGAAGCTGTGTGGAATTCCAAACATGCGAAGTGGGATTTGCCGCATCGGTCGCCCATCTTTTTCTCTGCGTTCGTCAGTGTGATGTTTTCGTTTGTTATGCTGCGAAGCTTTCGTCTGGCTGTTTTGGTTCAGGCGGTTTCGTTTCTGGTGGTGATTTTCGCCGTGGGCTTTGTTCCCCTGACGGGCGGCACCATGACCATGGTGCTGATTGTGATGCCCACCTTGTTGGCAGTGTTAACAACGTCGGCGGCAATTCATGTGGCCAACTATTGGAAACATTCGGGCAATCCCGATCCGGTCGAATCGATTCTGGCGGCAGTGGACACGGCATGGCTACCTTGTTTGCTGGCGAGCGGCACAACGGCGATTGGTCTGGCTTCACTGCTGGCCAGCAATTTGATTCCTGTGCGAGACTTCGGAATCTATTCTGCATTGGGATGCATTCTGTCGTTTGTGGTGGTGCTGTATGTGTTGCCGTCGCTGATGTTGTACTGGCCGAAGTCGCCACCACAGCCGGAACAGCTTCAGACCGGACACTGGGAAAGCTTTGGCATCTGGCTGGTTCGCCACCGCAAGGCAGTCTGTCTGATCTGCGTCATGACGACAGCAGCCTCCAGTTGGGGGTTTGTCAACTTCCGCACAGAAACCAAAGTCATCCGGTACTTCCCACCGGAATCGCGGTTGGTGCAGGACTATGTATTCCTTGAAGACAAGCTGTCGGGAGTGATTTCTATCGACACGATTGTGAAGTTCGACAAGGACGCTCAAAAGCTGCCCGAGTTCAAGTCGTTTATTGACCGAGCACGGAAGGTCATGGAGATACAGCAGGAAATCCGTCGGCACTCCGAAATCAGCGGTGTGCTTTCGCTGGCATCGTTTCTGGATCTCAGAGCGCCCAGCGATGATATGTCGCGAGGCGAACGGTTGAAACTGACGGTGGCACAACGAAAGATCAGTGCTGATATTCGCGAGATGCTGACTGGCGGGAAGCCGGACAAACAGGGCGTCGCAACGATGCTGGCAGTTCCCGATTTTTCGACGGACTGGCTGGTTGAAGGCGATCAGCTGCTGAACCGCGCAGGCGACGAAGTCTGGCGAATCACGGCACAAACGTCAGCGTTGTCCGATACTGACATGGAAGTCCTCATTGGAGACATGGACACGATTGCTGAGCAACATTTGCGGCTGGTTGGAAGCCCTCATACCGGCCACGTTGTGACCGGATTGATTCCGATATTTTTGCGGACTCAGCAGGCCGTTTTGGAGAGCCTGATTCGCAGCTTCGGTATGGCGTTTCTGATTATTGCTGTGGTGATGATGGTTTTGCTGCGAAGCATGCGAGCCGGCCTGGTGACGATGCTCCCGAATCTTATGCCCGTGATTATCGTCTTTGGTGTGTTGTCGTGGATGCGATTGAAAGTTGATATCGGCACTATGATTACGGCGTCTGTGGCGTTGGGAATCGCCGTAGACGGAACCCTGCATCTGTTGACCTGGTTTCAGACTCTGGTTCGGCAGGGGCATTCAGTCGAGGCCGCGGTGGGGAAGGCACTGGCACATTGTGGCCCCGCCATGTGGCAAACCAGCGCAGCCATTGGGTTCGGCATGTTGGCTTTGTTGCCGGCCGAATTGTTGTTGGTCAGCCGATTCGGCTGGATCATGGCAGCATTAATTTTTGCAGCATTGATTGCAGATATTATCTTCCTGCCAGCCCTGTTGGGCGGTTCGCTGGGGCGGCTGATTCAGCGTGCCGAGTACAATCGTGACTCTGTCGGGAAACTGGGCGGCAAAGCCGGCGCTGCAAGTGGACCGGACTGGATGCCGCCCACAGCTGATGCAGCAACGTCGTTTCGGCCTGCAGCAGAGGTCGTTCCGAAGCTGAACTGAACTACGGATGTGCCCCTCTCGCAGCGGAGTCTTTGATTGTGAACGAATATGTCGAACCGCTGGGGATGCGAATTCTGATCCGAAAGGACGAAGCGCGACAGGAGACTCGCGGCGGAATTGTCCTGCCCGATACGTCGGAGATCCCGACAATTACGGGACGAGTGGTGCAAATCAGCGTACAGATTGAACGCGACCAGGACTTCCCAATCCGCAAATACGACAAAGTCCTGTTTCATCCGAAGGATGCGATCCCCGTCGATTTCGAGGCGGACAACCTGCTGTTTGTGGTTCCGGTCGCAGATGTTGTCGCAGTGTTCCGCAAACCACCAAAAGATTTTCCGCGCATCGAGTCGATGTCGGATTCCGGTGACGAAGACGAGTAAAGCTGTGCCGGTTGGGTCCCGCTGGACAACGATAACGACCGCAGCATTGAATCTATTCAGGCAGTTTTTTTCCCGCTATCGCGGTGCCTCGCCAACGCTCGAAAATTCACTCGGACGACCAAATGTTCCGCAGATTCCTGGACAATTATCTGCCGCGACATCAAAACCGGACCAATCGGACGCTGCACGTAGTCGGTGTACCGCTGTCGTTTGTTGTTGCGCCGTCGCTGGCGTTGGGTGGTGCCGGTTGGTACTGGCATGTCGGATGTTTCGTTGCTGGCTATGTGTTGCAATTTGTCGGTCATGCTGTTGAAGGCAATGATGCGGGTGAGGTCGTGTTTGTGAAGAGGATGCTTGGCCTGCCGTATAACGAGTATGCTTCGGGCACCAATTCATCAAGTGATCCGGAATCCCCCGACGATACGAGTTCTGTCTGCTCGTAACTGTTGTGTGCACGGATTGCACTGTTGCAGTTTCGAGAATGGTAACGATCGAGGCTGGCACTCTGCCGCTTTGATAAGGCCACCTGTGACAAGGAAGTCACATGAATCGTCATCGCATGAAGCACCATGTCTCTTCGCGCAATCTGCGTCCCGGGTCCGTCTCTACGGCGATCCGCCTTGCCGTGGCTGCGTGCACGGTCAGTTTCGTACTGACCGGTTGTGCTCACCAAAAGGCGACGGTCAACGATCTGAAATACTGTGACGACATCACGGGGATTCAGCATTATCGTGGTCACGCCAGCAATGTGGCGTACCCCTGTCTGGACAACCAGACAGATCCAGCAGTTGCCAGCAGCCTGGCGCCGCGCAATCTTTTGAATCGATCTGAAGACCAGCCGCTTGAGTTCACGCTGGCACAAGCGATCAACACCGCGTTGACTCAGAATAAGGTCATTGAAACCAGTGCACTCGGTGGCATCGGATCGAAAGGCGTGCTGACAAACCCTGCGAGCGTAGCATCAGTGTACGACCCGGCGATTCAATCGTCGGGCGTTTTGTTTGGTCGCCGAAGTGTGGAATCGGCCCTGGCGGATTTTGATACACAGTTTACATCACGCCTGAATTACAGTCGCAGCGATATCCAGGGGCGTTCTCTGGCTGGTGCCGGAAACCAGACAGACTTCACCTCTTCGCTATCCAAACAATTTGCGGCCGGCGGAAGTGTCACACTGAATAACGATTGGTCGCATTCCGTTGATCCCGTCACGGGAACCGGAATCACTTCGGCAACACCGAACTACTACGGTCGACTGGGGGCTGAGGTTCGTCAGCCATTACTGGCTGGAAGTGGCGTCGACTACACCCGTATTGCTGGTCCAGCAAACCCCAACTTTGGTTCGATTACTGGTGTGAGCCAGGGGGTTGTGATTGCTCGCATCAATCAGGATATTTCTATCGCAGACTTCGAAGTCTCGGTCCGCAACGCGCTGCGAGACATTGAAAATGCTTACTGGGACCTGTACCTGGCCTATCGAACATACGACACCGCAGTCGTCGCTCATCAGAGTGCGTTTCAAACATGGCGAGAGTCGCAGGACAGGCTCGAAGTCGGCGTCCTGAAGCCAGCGGATGAACTGCAGGCCCGCGATCGTCTGTACGAGACAAAAGCTCTGGTCGAAACCAACCTGAATACGTTGTACCGATCTGAGTCCGAGTTGCGACGTCTTATCGGCCTGCCAGTCAATGATGGAACCGTGCTCCGGCCCGTCGATGAACCAGCGATGGCCGAATTCGTTCCGGACTGGCGGGCCTGCCTGACGGAAGCACTGACACATCGTGTGGAGCTGCGACGACAAAAATGGAGCATCAAAAGTCTGCAACTACAGCTGCAGGCCGCTCAAAGCCTGGTGCGTCCTCGTCTGGACTTTATCGCTGGCTACGACGTCAATGGCGTTGGAGAAAAATTACTGTCTGAATCCGGCAGTCCGTTCCGCAGTGCTGTTGGTTCAATGACCAATCAGAACATCAACAGCTGGAACGCTGGTCTGGAGCTGAGCGTTCCACTGGGTTACCGCTTTACTCGGAGCCAGGTGCGGAACCTTGAACTGCAGATCGCGAAAGCGAACGCCGTTCTCGCGTCTCAGGAAAAGAACATCGCCCATGACATCGCCACCGCTATTCAGGACGTCACGTCGGCCTACACAGCAGCTCAAACAAACCACAAGCGCCTGACGGCTGCGGCAAGACGCGTGAAGCTACTGGAAGCAGAACGCGAAGTCGGCACATTGACCCTGGACCTTGTTCTGCGAGCTCAATCGAGTCTGGCGGCTGCGGAGAATTCGTACTATCAACAGATGGTTGCGTACAACAAAGCGATTACTTCGCTGCATCTGGCGAAGGGCACACTGCTGGACAACGACGGTGTCGTGCTTGCGGAAGGACGCTGGTGTCCGGACGCGTATTGTGACGCCGAGCTCAGGGCACACGCCCGGACTCATGCCAGGGACGCTCCGCACCTCCGGACGGCTCCGTGTGAGTTCGTGTCGTACGGGCCAGCGGGAACAGTCGATCTGGACAACAATCATGCAGCTCCTGTGGCGGAGGAATATTTTTCGAGAGATGATCTACCTTTTGAGCAGAACAGCGATTCGACTTCTGATCCTGTGCCGCCACCGCATGATGCAGAGACGGCTCCGCATCCGAAAGACCCTGTCACAGGTGCGATGACGATTCCGTGGACACCCCGTGATTCTCCGGGCGTTCCCGAAAAAAACTACGATCTGAATCCTCCTCGCGCCGCGGCTGCCGACAAATGGCGAGGCTTCGAAAAATCTCTCAACTGAGTTGTGTGAGCTCCTTCGGACGCCTCTGTCGATCTTGCATAAGATCCCGTTTGCAGTACTGATTCCCGCTTCCCGTGAAGCCATTGTTCCGCCACACTCTGCTGCATCTCGGTCGTCCTTCCCGCAACGGGTGTTACAGCGTTCATGCTGCTTTGGCTTCTACAACACTATGGTCACTTGCTGGAACAAGTGACCTCACGCACAACTGGTGACTCACGAGTCTTTCTGACAGCCCGGATCGCGACTTCCAGCATCATCGCGTTTCTGCTGTCGATTGCACTTGGTCCCACAGCAATCCGTTGGCTGAAGAAACGTTTTCGCGAACGTATCGCCAGTGCGTCAGAAACGCTAAATCAACTGCACGCCAATAAACAGGAAACGCCAACGATGGGCGGACTGTTTGTGATGGCTGCAGTGATGCTGTCGACAGTATTGTGTGCTGATCTGTGCAGCACCTTCGTCCAGTTGGCGATGTTCGTCGTGATTTGCCTGACGATGATTGGTGGCTATGACGACTGGGTGAAGCAGCGGACCAAACGCAATGGACTGAGCGCGTGGCAAAAGCTGATTGCTCAAATGGTGACCGCATCGATTGCGGGGTATGTGCTTTACACGCAGCACAGCCGCGATGATTACGGCGCTGCGATCGTCTGGCCGCTGGGAAATCTGGTGTTGGTCATCGGTCCACTGTTTATTGTCTGGTCCGCGTTTGTCATAGTCGGCGCCGCGAATGGCGTGAACCTCACAGATGGACTTGATGGACTGGCTGCCGGTTGCACTGTGTTTTGTGGTGGTGCTTTGGCTGGCCTGGCCTATCTGTGCGGACGCAGCGACATGTCCAGTTACCTAAGCATTCCACACGTCGTTGGCTGTGGCGAACTGGCGGTTGTACTGGGCGCCCTGGTTGGGGCAATGCTGGGCTTCCTGTGGTTCAACTGTCATCCCGCGGAAGTGTTCATGGGGGACGCTGGTTCTCTGCCAACTGGCGGCTTGCTGGCCGTTGTTGCGCTGGTGAGTCGTCAGGAATTGCTGCTGGCAATCTTTGGCGGCATCTTTGTGGTCGAAACGCTAAGCGTCGTGTTGCAGGTCGGCTGTTTTCGCCTGACTGGACGACGCCCGCTAAGATGCAGTCCGCTGCATAATCACTTTGTCTTTCGCGGCGACAATGAATCCCGAATCGTGATCCGGTTCTGGATCGTCTCGGCGCTGCTGGCGATTGTTGGAATCGCAAGCTTGAAGCTGCGGTAGCTGCGTTCGCCAGAATGCGGACAGCGCAGGAGGGACGATCTTACTTTAGCCCCAGTCTTCGTCATCCTCGAACTCTTCATCGTCTTCGTACAGCTCTTCATCGCCGTCATCTTCGAAGCTGCCGCCGTCATCGAACTCATCAGATTCGAAACCATCATCATCTTCAGCTTCGCCGTCATCGTCTTCAGTAGCCGGTCGGGGCGGCGCTGCGGGAGCAGCACCAGCCTGTGGCTGAGGCGCAAATGAAGCGAAACCAGTAGCGGGGTAGAACGCCATGATGGCAAATGGGCTCAGTCCCAGAAACAGCACCAGCAGCCCCGTAACCGCGACAATAACCGTCATCATTCCGGAGAACATTTTGCCGCCGTCGGCGAGTGCTCCGAAGACCAACGCCACCAACAACCCAATGGCGGGCAAGGCTACCACGGACGACAACAACAGAACTTGTTTCTTCGACATTGCGGCACGACCTATGTGCAAAAGACAAACAGCAGAAAACCCGTAATTTTCTATATCGTCATCCTATGCGGCAGGTATGAGTGGTGGCAAGAAGTGCCTGTGGAATTCTTGAACGGATAGGGCGGATGACGTTAAGGATTCCTGTATTCGTGTAATCCGAATCAGATCACCAACAGCCCCAAACCGTTTTTCCTGAAGAACATAGTGTTTTCATACCACACCGATCTGAGGTATCACTGTTTTAGCGGGTCAGGGACGTCCTGTTTGGTGAAGACCAGAATGTGCTGGCGCGGCAGGGCGTCGATGGTTTCAGTCCATTTCAGGTGAAATTCTGCCTGCTCCGCTTCCTTTTTCGCCTGCGCCTGAGACATCTTGTGAACCAGTTTAATCGGCACAGTCGGATCCTCCATGCGGTACTCGACCAGCACGACTCGTCCACCAGGCTTCATCGCTTTGCTGATCTCCTGCATCATTTCGTAGGGGAATTCGAATTCATGATAGACGTCCACCATGATTGCCAGATCGATCGAAAGCGGTGCGAGTGATGCGGACTTCTGCGATCCTTTGATCGGAATGACGTTGGTGATGCCTTTCGCTCGGGCGTTCTCCTGAAGCCTCAGCAGCATTTCGTCCTGCACATCAACCGCCACGATATAGCCCCCGGGAAGAACCTGTTCCGCCATCAGGGCGCTGATGACTCCACTTCCGGCACCAATATCCGCGACCACGTCACCCGGTTTAAGCTGCAGCGATTTGACCATCAGTGTGAGACGTTCTTCTTCTTCGCGCGTATCACGTTCCAGCCAAATGGCCCCTGCATATCCCATAACATGCGCGATCTCACGACCCATATAGAACTTACCAATGCCGTTGGGGTCGTGGTCCGCGTTGAACGTATAGCGATCGCCAATCAATGCTGGCGACTGTAATTCTGCAGCCTCTTTCGATTGTCCGACGGCGGCATTGCATAAGAGGATCAGGCTGCAGACTACAGGGATCTGTAACAGCGTCCATTTTCGATTCGTCATATCAGTCCGTTCCTGAAGTTCGAGGCAATATTCGATTCTCTGCTCACGCGTTGAGCTGCGATTGGCTTATTTTAGCCAATGATGTCCCGTAGCTGCGCAAGGTACTTCGGGATCTCTTCGAATGGATGTTCTTCTTCAAATTCCAGCGTGACATAACCGCGATAGCCTGCTTGTTTCAGGATGCCAACGGCTTTAGGAATGTCTGCGGCGTATTTTTGTCCGTCCGGAGACTTCATCATCACCTTGATTTGTGCGTTGACAGCATAAGGCGCGATGCGTGCGAGATCCCGGTACGGATCGTCCGTCCCAAAGTTGCCGCTATCGAAGTTCACTCCGAACCACGGTGACTGATCAACTTGTTCGATGATCTTTAACATCTGATCCGGCGTCGCGGTGATTCCACCGTGATTTTCCAACGCCAGAAAAATCCCCTTCTTCGCGGCGTACTCAAGACTTTCGTTGATGCCGGCAACGCAACGTTCGATCGCAGCTTCCTCAGAATCTCCCTTGGGTACTTTACCAGCGAAGATACGAATTACCGGCGCCCCCATGATCGCAGAGTAGTCGATCCAATCGCGGCAGTCCTGCAGTTGCCTGTCGCGTTGTTCACCCTCAGCAACGCAAAAGTCGTTACCAATCGCAGTGCCGGAAACATCAATGCCCAGTCGATGACATTTTTGTCGGATCTTCAGCAGGTATTCCGAAGTGACTTCATGCGGAAAGTAGTAGCCTGTGAGTTCTGCTGCGCCAAGCTCCTGTGCGGCACAAAAATCGATGAACTTCTCCAGCGTCATCTTAGCGGCTGAGATTTGGTCAGGCGTACCGCGTCTGGCCATCAGCTTATTGAAGCTGTATGCGGCCAGGCTGAGCTTCAGCAACGGCTTTCCGCTTCGCACCGGGGGATCTGCCGCGACCGCCGCGGGGGAAATCCCCGTCAGCGAACTCATACCTGCAGCGGCAGCTGTGGCGGTCAGAGCAGTAAGGAATGAACGACGTGATTCGGTCATCGAAAATATTTTTGGTGAGGGTGTGGAGATTTCCTGAGTTGGCACTCAGTCTACCGTTTGCCAGCGTTCGGCAACACACTGTCGAACGGAAGTGCGAGTTTTTGCAGTGAATTGATGTCGAAATACCGGGTCTCCGGGGCCGAAAGTCTGTGACAATCCGATTTTGCCACAACCCTAAGTCTGACTACAATCTCAACGTTCGATCAGCAGTGGTGAGGACTGCGGTTGGTTGTGAGAGCTCATGTCGAAAACGTGAATGATGCAAATGCAGATGAAACAGCATGATGTCGTCGTCCTTGGCGGCGGTCCGGCGGGCAGCACAGTTGCCACGTTGATGGCATCGGCGGGGCACGACGTTGTTGTCATTGAGAAGGAACACTTTCCTCGCTTTCACATTGGTGAGTCACTGTTACCAGCGACCGTCAACATTTTTGAGCGACTTGGGGTTCATGAGCCAATTCGAGATGCTTTCATTCTCAAACCGGGCGGGAAGTGGCTGTACGGATCAAAAGAAGTCCCTGGTGAGTTTTCCAACTACGATTCGAAAGCGACGTTTAAGCAGAATCCGTATTCGTATCTCGTTGAGCGATCGACGTTCGACAAAATACTGATCGATCGGTCGATTGAAGTGGGGGCGGATGTCAGGTTCGGAACGGAGGTAACCGAACTCATCTCTGACAACGGACGGGTTACAGGCGTCCGTTGTGTCAGTGACCAGGGCGCTGAATACGACCTGCACGCAAGACTGGTTGTCGATGCCAGCGGACTGCGATCTGTGATTCCGTCGAAGCTGCGAATTCGTATACTCACGGAGCCGCATCGCATGGGCATCTACGCTCAATACGCCGCCAAACCGACTCGTGACGATATGAAGGCTGGCTGGTTTATCGGGCAGATGTTCTACGACGGCTGGACATGGTTACTGCTGCTTCCAGGTGATCGGTTCTCCGTAGGCACAGTGATGACGGTTGATCGATTCAAAAAATCCGGATTGTCACCCACCGCGATGCTGGAACGCCTGGTAAAAGAAAACCCGCTGCTGAACGAAGGGATGACGGCGGACCGCGAACGGATTTCCGAAGTCATGGTCACCGGGAACATGGGCAACTCTTCCGAACGATTGTTCGGAGACGGCTGGGTGGCTGTCGGCGATGCCGCTTACTTTATTGATCCCTGTTACTCATCGGGCGTGCATCTGGCGATGAAGTCAGCGGAGATGGTGGCCGATCAAGTGATGGCTCAGCCTAAAGACAGCATGATCGAAGCGTCGTTGTTCACTCAGTACGAAAAGGACATGCGGCACCACGAAAAAACCGTGCACAACATGGTAGACGCATTTTACATCGCCAGTCGAAACACGTCTGTGCAAAAGATGGTGACCAGTTGCCAGGGCGGATACTTCTCACGAAAGTTTGTGACGTTCGTAGGTGGTGATTTCCAGAAAAACTCCAGTTATGTCAGTCGCATCCGGATCTACTCGAAGATTACCGCAAGGCTGTTTGGCAATGATCCAACGCGGGCTGCGGAGAATCATCCGAAATATCTGCACCAGCAGACCGAACCCTCTCACGAACCGGCGGAGTTGCACACAGCAAACGAGACGGAACATGCCGGTGCGTCTGCGAATCTGGTGTCTGAATCCTGCGAAAAGCGTTAGTAGACGGTTCCCGGTTTGCCCGGCCAGGTGGTCAACGCTCGCGACGCAGGACGGGCCAGAACCGTTTACTTTTGCCGTGTGAAGTGGAGCTTGCAATCGTTCAACGACAGGCTACTCCCCACAATTTGCTGGAGTTATCAGCTA